>JADFPO010000203.1 GCA_022562295.1 Gemmatimonadota bacterium | reverse complement strand
GGTACAACAGGCCGAGTCTTACCCAGTTACGCGCGGTCCCGTAGTCGTATCCGGTGAGCAAGAAGTTCCCATAAGGGTCCGTCTCGAGCACCTGCTGGCGTATGCCAATACGATCGAAGAGCGCGCGCTGAGGAAACGTCAGGTATTCCTCACCTCTCTCCGTCACCGTCCGCTTGATGATGTAGCCGAGCGTCAGCGGATCCGAGTTGCGATATCGGCCCTCGGTGTTGACTGGGAATTGCATCGGCCGCGTGTACGAGTGCTCGAATGCGTTGATAGCGCCGGTGTAGATGTACATGTGATCCGGATACCCGAGGTCGGGGGTGTAGTCCGGATCTTGCGTCGCAATGAACCGCAGGCCGCTGCTCATATGCATGAGGTCCTTGACGCGGATGTCGCCGCGCGGATCTCCGGGCTCACGCCATAACGGGACGGGGGCCGGATCGTCCAGGCCGAAATGTCCGTCCTGCACCAGGATCCCGACGAGCGTCGCCGTGAGACTCTTGCCCATCGACCAGCTTTCCAGCTGCGTGTCCTTGTCGATTCCGGGAGCATACCGCTCCGCGATGATCTGGCCCTTGTAGGCCACCACGAACGCGGCGGTGAGTCCATCCGGGTCGCCGAATGCCGCGTCCACCGCCTCGTTCACTTTGGCCTCATCGACGTTCGCCGGAAACGGTTCATCCGGCAGCACGTCGCCCATGGGCCATTCTTGCGTCATCGCGTCTGGCAGCGTCGTTGCGACCGGCACTGGAGTGAAGTGCACGCTGTCTTCGCCCATCGGATGAATTACGCATCCCTGGTCGCCGTAATACTTGGCCGTCCGCGTAATCGAATCCGCGAGGGTCATGTGCACCATGCGACCACGGCGGTCGATCGTGATGTCCGTTATCCGGTCGCGATCCGCCTCGGCGAGCAGGAAGAACCCGCTGTTGCGCGCCGCCTCCTCCGGGTCGCGTCCGGAAACGAAAACCGCCGAACACAGCACCTTCGCGTACCCGGCGATGGCCATTTCGCCAGGGGTCCCCGGCGGCGCGTACGCCCCGCGGTCGCCCGCCGATCGCAACGACTCGACGACGCGAGCCGCAAACTCCCTCCCCCCACCGTCCGTGCCACACGCCGTCACACTCGCCATGAATGCCAACGCGAGTGTCGCCACCTTGTAGGAACGTGTCATGATCTATCGACCCCTCTTGCTAGGTGCTCTGTCTTCTTGCCAACCACCCGGGAAGTCGCTTCTGGCGCAAGGCGCTTGGCTTTGGAAGCACCAACTGGTATGCGATCCATGCAATGACGCCGACCACCAGGAGATTACCCCCCACCACGACGGGCCATGCGACCCGCGCGAGGAACCCCGCAACCATTCCTGAAACACCTGCGACGAATCCGACGAGGGCGATCCGGAGCGCCAAGATCATCCAGCGCCACCGCCTCGCATCTTCGTCCTCATCCTCGCCCCGCTTTTGCCTCTGCCGTCGTTTGTGCCGTGGCTGCGGCTCGCTTTGCTCGCGCTTCCAGTTTCGATAGGTCTTGATGTCCCAGTAAACGGACCAGACGGTGGTGACCGCGGCCACGGCGGCTAGAACGCCCAGCAGCGCCAACAGCCAGACGGGAAGTTGCACCAATCAGTCTCCACGCCGGATCAACTTGGTCAATGCCGGCTCGCGGCCCATGAGACGCGCATAGGTCGTGAGCTGTCCTCGATGGTACATCTCCTGCCCGATGCCGTCGTGCACCCTCTGAAACTTCGTCACAAGCGACCCGTCGAACTGCTCTATGAGCTGCCATAACGCCAGGTCCCCCATGCGGCGGAAAGCCGACTCTGCGTCCTTGATCTGAGAGCGAAGCAGCTTGACGAGATCCTGTTTTTTTGTGGCATCGTAGGCAGTTGCCGCGTAACGCCGTCCCCACTCCGACATGGGATATCGCTTCAGATTCGTATCCGGACGAGAAAGCTCCGCCGTGTGGAACATGGCGACCTCGAGAATATGCTGAACGAGCTCGCGAACGCTCCGCACCTCTGGCGTGGGCCGAAAGTCCAACTTGTCGGGCGGAATGTTCTTCAGTTCGTCGACGACACCGGCACGCACGTGGCGCCACGCGACCAGCGTCTCCTCGAGAAACGAAAACTCCATGCGGCTCATGGTGTAGAGGACTCCGCCTTTACCTTGGCCCACCACGCCAATCGTTCCCCGATCTTCTTCTCGAATCCCTGCTCGGACGGCTCGTACCACTGCACTCCCCTGAGCACCTCGGGTAAGTACTCCTGACCGGCCGCGTATCCCCCCTCGGCGTGGTCGTACCGATAGCCCTTGCCATACCCCAATTCTTTCATGAGCCCGGTAGGGGCGTTACGAACATGTAGCGGTACCGGTTCCGCGGGATGCTCACGGGCAGCCTCCTGGGCGCGACTCCAGGCCTCGTACACCCGATTCGATTTCGGCGCGGTTGCCAAGTAGATGACCGCCTCGACGATCGCCAACTCCCCTTCCGGCGATCCGAGAAAATGAAACGCGTCTTTCGCCGCCAGTGCGATGGTGAGTGCGCGGGGATCGGCCAGACCGATGTCCTCGCTCGCCATCCGCACCACGCGACGCGCGATATACAAAGGATCCTCCCCACCGTCGATCATGCGCGCCAACCAATACAGCGCCCCTTCGACGTCGCTCCCCCGTACCGCCTTGTGCAGCGCGGAGATGATGTTGAAGTGCTCCTCGCCACCCTTGTCGTATTGCGGGAGTCGTCGTTCCAACACCGATTGCACCACTTCGGCGGCCACCGGCGCGGTTGGCGGCGGCGACAGGGAAGCGGCGTGCTCCAACACCGCCTCGGTCACGTTCAAGGCCCGTCGAGCGTCCCCGTCCGCATGGCGTACGAGCAGTTCCAGGGCATCATCGGCAAGCGTCACGTGTGGAGGGGGAGCGGCCGGATCGCGTTTCGTCTCACTGTGCCATCGCTCGACACCCGACTCGACGATCGAGCGGATGTGGCCGGCCTCGAGCGGATGCAGCACGAACACCCGCAGGCGCGACAGGAGCGCCGAGTTCAGCTCGAACGACGGATTCTCGGTCGTGGCGCCGATGAGCGTGACGACACCCTGTTCCACCCAAGGCAGGAAGGCATCCTGCTGCGCCTTGTTGAATCGATGGATCTCATCGCAGAAGAGGATCGTGCCGCGCCCCTCGGCGTCGCGCCGCGCTTGGGCCTCCTTGATGATCTGCCTGACGCGCGGTACGCCCTCGGTAACGGCACTGAACGAAACGAAGGCCGCTTCGGTGTGATTCGCGAGCAAGCGCGCGAGCGTCGTCTTGCCGGACCCCGGCGGGCCCCAAAACACCATGCTGCCGATCGCTCCCCGTTCGATCGCGTCGCGCAGCGGCTTACCGGGCCCGATGAGGTGCTCCTGTCCCAGAAAGCTGTCGAGGGTTGTGGGACGCATGCGGTGAGCGAGAGGGAGATCGCGGTCCCGTGCCGCGGCGAAGAGCGAGGGCTCGGTGCTCATGGTCCCTAAAGAACGCCCTCGAACCCGAAATTGCCAGAGATCCGCACGGCGGGTGGATGTCCCGCCCCGAAGGTGCGGCACGCACGTCTGCAAAAGACCTGTGGTGACCATTAGCGCATCGAGGGGAAATCAGCTGCGGTATGTGGCGTGTTCTGGCACAGCACTGGCGCCCGTAGCGTCGGCCGCTCGTTTTTCGCGGCTGAGAGCCGCG
>JADFPO010000091.1 GCA_022562295.1 Gemmatimonadota bacterium | reverse complement strand
ATCGGGACCCGCTGGCCCTCGGCAAGCTGCTGCCGCATCCGCTCTTCCATCCGCTCGAGCTGCTGCGGACGAATCTCCGACCGGTCTCTGCCACCCAAGAATTCCGCCATCATCCCTTCGAGCGTGGACGGTCTCACTCGGATGATGTGGTCGGCCCAGCCCCACGTGATCAGGTTGTCGTCCGTCTCCGGCTCCATGAGGTAGCTGATGAGGTTCGCCCGGGACTGGGCAGTGGGGATCCAGTACCAACCAGCCGCTACCTCCAGTTCCTCCGTCCGCTTCTCGACCTCCACCGACTTCAGGTAGTGTCCCTGGAAGTAATTCTCTCGATTCACTTCGAGGGCGTAGTAGACCTCTGCGTCCAACGTGGTGGGCTCCCGGAACCGGTACACCGCGATGTCGTGGTCCAGTAGCAGGGGTACCACGGCCGCCATCCCCGGTGGGAGCACGTAGCCTACGGGCCGAGTCGTCGTGCGCGTGGGCTCCCACCGCAGGTAGACCGGCACGTCCCGGAGCGTATACCCGAGTTCAGCGTCGTCGTCCGGCATCCACACGGGCTCGGTCCCTCGGGACGTGACCTCGTAATCCAACACGACGGGATCGCCGCCGGTGGTTCCGGCCTGGATCGCGCGCATCCGTGCGCCGGTGGTTACCGCCCGGATTGTCTCCCGCTGCTCTGCCGCTGCCCGAAGGATGGCGCTCATGGCCAACACCCCGCCTCGGATCTGGTGGTAGTAGCGTTCCTCCTGGGGGATCTCCCGCAGGGTTCCGTCCCGCATGACCCGCCGGGAGTTGTTGGGAGTCTCCAGAAGAATCCCGATGGAGTTCGTGAGGCCGGTGTACACGTGGTGCTTCCGGGCCTCGACCGACGTGGATCCCCACCCGAGCACGCCGTCCACGGTGCGCGTGCCGGAGTAGTCGAAGGACGCGTAGTCCTCGGCACTTATCGCCTTGCGGATCATCGGGAAGATGTGCTCGTAGGGATAGGCCCGAAGCTCCGCGTCGGCGGCGGGATTGAGGGTTCCCTGGTAGGTGATGACGTAGGGCGCCGACCCGCCGTGGTGGCCGTCCACGTGGATGTCGGGAGTCCACTCGGTCAACACCTGGGTGACCAATGCCTGGATCTCCTGCGACTCCAGCTTCACGTAATCCCGGTTCATGTCGTAACCGGCCTCGTTGGTCCGGCGGCGGACCTCGCCCCCGTCGGGGTTGACCAGCGGGAGGATCAGGACAATCACGTCATCCAGCACGGATCGAAGCTCACCAGCTACCAGTTGCTTGGCGACGAGCTGCGTCGCCTCTTTTGGTGAGACCTCGCCACCGTGGACCGACGGCGCCAGCAGCACAATAGTCTTTCCGGACCGGAGGGCATCCTGGGGGTTGGTGATGGCCGGCTCGGCGATGGTGACGAGGAACATCTCCCGGTCGAGCAGCGTACGCGTCAGCGGTTGCATGCTCACCAGTTCGCTCACCTCGTCGAGGTCGTACCAGAACTGCATCAACGGCGCGAACGGCGTCGGGCCCGCACGAAAGTTGTTCTGCTCCTGCCAGGTCTGTGGGAGTTGCTGCGCCGCGAGGGCGGTCCCTGCTCCCACGAGGAGCGCCAATGCCATCGTGAGGAACGCGAAGCTGGATCGTCTAAACATGGTAGTCCTGGGGGTTGGGAAACCCGGGACAAGGATGGCACACGCGGGAGAGGTCCGGTGCGGCCCGGATTTCGAAGTGTCGCTTGGAATGGTACTCTTGCGGCATCTACGGGGAAAGATCTCGGCCGATCACTCTCCCGGTTACCCTTCGTTTCAGAAAAGCTCGCAAAGGTGGCACCGGCGGGACCGGGGGGTGTATCTGGAGAGACAACCCAGTGGGCTGGGGACACATGAACGTCTCTTACTTTTGCCGCTACCCGACAGGTGCCGTGGTGTCTGCGTTCACCGTGCCGGGCTGCGGAACCCTCACGTGGGAGTTTCCCCTCGTGGCGTTCCTCCAGAAAGAGACGGCGCCGTGGGATTACACCGTCCCGCCTCCACCCGGGACGTACGATTTAGTGATGGACATGCACGTGCAGCTGGCGGACGTGGTGCGGGAGATCGTCGTGACCAACTAGTACGGCGTGTCACAAGTACGGTGACATGTTACACCAGAGCACACCGAGGGCGCAGAGAAAAATTGGGTGAAACCACTTGTAGAATGACCCCTGCGATCTCCGCGTGCTCTGCGTGCTCCGCGGTGACCTGGTCAATATATCACCGTGCTTGTGATCCGCAGTACTAGGCGCGTCTACCGCGAACTGACCTCGACCGGCAGCACCGTGTAGAGCGACGTCATCCCTCCTATTAGATGGTCGCGCACGTGGCAGTGGAACAGCCACGTGCCCGGATTGTCGGGAACCATGGTGGCGACTTGCATGGCCATGGTCTGCAGATCGGTGACGTCGGTGCGCATACCGTTCATGACCACGGTGTTGCCGTGCCAGTGGGGCGCATGCACCTCGAAGTTGGTCGACGCCATCAGGTACCAGCGCACGCGCTCGCCCTGGCGCATCTCCAGTCCCTTGAGGTGGCCGAAGCTGAGGCCGTTCATCGATTGCCGGAAGTTGGACAGGCCAAACGGGGTGAAGAACTGGATCTCCTCTCGGTCCACGCTCGCTGGATCCATGGTATACGCCTGAATGTTGTCTTCCTGATACCAGCTCACGTTCTCGTCCACCTCATGGAACGAGACGATGAACTCACGGTCGACCCCGTCGGGCCTGCCGTTGGGTTGCGTGGCCCCGTCGGCGGTGACGATCATCGGGCCCATCAACCCTGAGTTGACGTCCTTGTCCTCGTTGGTGTGCGAGTGGTACATCCAGAATACGCTGTTCTGGTCGTTCTCCGCTGGACCGGCGCGTTCGGGCACGGGCCACACGTACGTATGGGTTCCTCCGGGCGGGACGGCGTCGTCGGCTTTGTCCGAGCCGGGCGTGTCATCCTTGGTCGGTGCGCCTTCCGAATCCTTGTTATAGAAGACCCCGTGTGGGTGCATGCTCGCCGGGAAGCTCACGTTGTTCTTGAAAACGACCTCGATCGTGTCGCCGACCTCGGCCCGAATCAGCGGTCCAAGGAAGCCGAGATGCTCCCACTCGGGCGCGCGCAGCTTCAGTGTCGTAAAGGTCTCGTCCGTGTACTCCCGATACAGCGCCTTTTTGTACTTGGTGCCGATGCGGTCGGGTCCGGGGTTGACCCAAGTCTCGGCGACGAAGGGGTCAAATTCCTCACCCGTCGTCAGGTCCTGTCGCGTAGGCGCATAGTCCCAGACGACCTCGTCGGCGGCGATGTAGTATCGGTGTGTGGTGCCGTCAAACTGAATGGCACCGACGGCCTGACAACCTACGAAGATCACGACAGAACCGACAACTGCTGCAAGCTGAATACGGTTTTTCATCGCGGAGCTCCTCCGGTATAATGCTTTGGCGAGCATCCTGGGCTCGCTCTCAGACGGCGTATGCCTGCACTACAACCAAGGGGCGTGTGTGGGCGAAGAGATAGGGAAGCCGGCGGGGTGCGACCAGCGCTGGGCGGTCCATTCGGCAGAAAAACAGCCGAAATTGGTCATTTTCTGTGAGGTATGGAGCGCCACGATCCACCTCATCGCGGGGCCAATGTACCACTTTCGATAGTAATCGGACAGAGGACCGCTCAAGTCGTACCGGTCCCCTGGTATTCCCCTCTAAGACCCGGTGCGATCCGTACAATAATCTGCAACCTCTATTCGCTAATTCTCTATTCTCCAGTTCTACCGCGCTGCCAACAGCTCCGACCGCACGACCGCCTCGACCAGCTCCACGAACTCCGCCCGATACTGATCGTCGTCGGCGGCGATCGCTTCGCGTGCCGCGTTCAACACGTGAGCCATGGTCCACGTTCCGGAGAACTCGGACTCGCGCAGCAACATCCCGAACCCGGCCACGGCGGACGCAAACCGCAAATCCTGCGACGGGTCCCGGACCACGTCTTCGACGGGCTGCGTAAGCAGCCGGCTCGTGTCGCCGTCCGGCGTCTTGTAGCGCAACTTGACGAACAGCAACTCACCCGTGTCGCGCAACTGCCGAGCGACCGGAGTCTGATAGCGCAACGAGTCGACACCGCCGATGGTGTATTCCGTCTCGACGCCGACCGGAATCACTTCGTAGAGTGCCGTCACCGAGTGTCCTGCGCCCAACTCTCCGGCGTCCTTCGTATCGTCGTTGAAGTCCTCGGCGGCGAGCAAGCGATTCTCGTAGCCGATCAGACGATACGCCTGCACGCGGGCCGGATTGAACTCGACCTGGATCTTCACATCTTTCGCGATGGTGAACAGGGTGCCACCCATCTCCTCCACAAGCACCTTGCGGGCCTCGGCGATGTTGTCGATGTAGGCGAAGTTGCCGTTTCCGTGATCGGCCAGGGCTTCCATCTTGGAATCCTTGATGTTGCCGGTGCCGAAGCCCAGCACGGTCAAGAACGTGCCCTGCTCTCGCTTCTCCTCGATGAGGCGGATCATCTCGCCGTCGCTGGAGGCGCCCACGTTGAAGTCACCGTCCGTCGCGAGGATGACGCGGTTGTTGCCGCCGCGGATGTGATTGCGCCGGGCCACGTCATACGCCAGACGGATGCCCGCACCGCCGGCCGTCGACCCCCCGGCCGAGAGCCGCTCGATGGCGTCGAGGATCACTCCCTTCCGATCGCCGGACGTCGATTCGAGCACGAGTCCCGCCGCCCCCGCGTACACCACGATGGCCACACGGTCTTTCTCGCGCAGGTTGTTGACGAGAAGTCCGAGCGCGTCCTTGAGCAACGGCAGTTTGTCCGGGGAGTTCATCGAGCCCGAAACGTCCAGCAAGAACACCAGGTTGGAGGCCGGCTGGTCGTCGAGATCCACCCGCCGGCCCTGCAACGCGATGCGCACCAGCAGATGATTGGTGTTCCACGGCGCGCTCGTCACCTCGGTGGTGATGGAGAAGGGATGTTCGCCCGTGGGATCGGGCAGGTCGTAGTGGAAATAGTTGACCAGCTCCTCGATCCGTACCGCGTCGATAGGCGGACGCCGTCCGTCATTGATGAAGCGGCGCACGTTGGCGTACGACGCCCGGTCCACGTCGATGGAGAACGTCGACAGCGGATTGGCCTCGACGCCGAGGAATCCGTTCTCCACGATGTGAGCGTAGGACTCGGTGTTGAAGTTGGGGTCGTAGCGGCGCGAGAGGGCCGAACTGTTCATCAACCGGACCCGCGAGGCATCTGCGAATCCCAGCGCCACGGCTTCGTCCATGACGGGGCGCCCGGCCAGCTGGTCGCGTTCGCGGCGCTCTCCGGCGGCGCGGGCGGATTTCTGGGCCACCTCCCGCTCGTTGGTCGACTGTTGCGCTTCGGTGGGGTTGCCGGGCTGGGTGTTGGGCTGCCGGTTCACCACGTGGGACGAGTCGGCGTCCGGCGTGGTTTGCGTGTGCGTGCTGCACGACAGCGCTCCGAATACGAGGCAGCTCGTGACCATGAGCATTGCGGTGCGGGTCATAGGGTACTCCTCCTGTAAGGCCCTGGGATTTGGGCAGTTAGATGGTACGGGTCGCCCCGTTTTCCCCTATGACGTTTGAGGTCGCGTGACTTGCACAGGCGTGCTGGCAGTCCAGCGAACCTAAACGCGACTCGCGGGTATGCAGGAGGAACGACGGCACCACGGAGAGGTCCCCTCATGAACGCCTTCATTCGTCTGACTTCCCTGTCACTGCTCCCCCTCGTGCTTGCAACGTGCGGCGGAGAACCGTTCGGGCCCATCACCGAACTGCCGCGGGAACTAACCTCGGCGGAACTCCGACTCATCGAGGTCGACAACAGTTTCGCCCTGAAGTTGTTCCGGGAGATCGACGCTCGAGACCCGGACGTGAACCTGTTCATCTCGCCACTCAGCGTCGCGATGGCCTTGGGCATGACCTACAACGGTGCCGACGGTGAAACGCAGGTGGCCATGGCCGAGGCCCTCGAGCTGCAGCACATGGCGATCGGCGACGTCAACGAGGCCTATCGCGACCTGATCGCCCTCCTCCTCGACCTCGACCCCCGCGTGGAGTTCCAGCTCGCCAACTCGATCTGGCACCGCAACACGGTGCAGTTCGAGCAGGCGTTTCTCGACATCAACCGGGAGTACTTCGACGCGGAAGTCGCCGGACTGGATTTCAACGACCCCAGCGCCGCGGATAGGATCAACGATTGGGTCAACGACGCCACCAATGGCAAGATCTCGGACATCGTCGAGAAGCCCATCGCCGGCGATCTCGTCATGTTCCTGATCAACGCGATCTACTTCAAGGGCGATTGGACCCATCAGTTCGACAAGGGCCTGACCCGTGACGCCAACTTCACGCTGGACGACGGGACGACGAAGCAGGTCGAGACCATGTTCCACAAGTCGGAAGCAGAGGTAAGGATATTCTCCGACGACGTGATGCGGGTCGTCGACCTGCCCTACGGCGGTGACGCGTTCAGCATGACCATTCTCGTGCCGCGACCCGAGGTGGATGTGGAAGACGTCGTCGCCGCCCTCGATGGGCCGCGGTGGGCGGCACTCGTGGACGGCCTGGTGGATAGCGAGCGGGTCGTGGGATTGCCCAAGTTCACCCTCGAGTACGAGATCGAGTTGAACGACGTCCTCACCGCGCTGGGCATGGGTGTCGCGTTCGTTGAGAACGTGGCCAACTTCTCCAAGATGCGGCAGGCAAACGACCTCTTCATCAGCTCCGTCAAGCACAAGACCTTCGTCGACGTCAACGAAGAGGGCACCGAGGCGGCCGCGGCCACGTCGGTGGGCATCAGCGTGACGAGCGCCGGCCCCGGGCCGTTTCTGGTAGACCGGCCGTTCCTGTTCGTCATCCGCGAACGGCTCTCCGGCGCCATCATCTTCATGGGGAAGATTCTGGATCCGGAGCTGTAATCGATTGCAGATTGTTGATGGCCCGGAGGTCAGCGTTGCGTCGGCCCGGCGCGACATAGGCCTCACGTCGCGATGGCTGGATGGACTGTGGTGCCCGAAAGATCTGCAATCTGAAATAATCTGAAATCTGAATGTCCTCCTCCGTCAGCAGCCGGCCTCGGGCGGGCGATGCTCCAAACAGGGGAAAGAGCTTGGCGGTGGCCTGCCCCACCACGATCTGCTGGGGCGTTCCCTCCCCAACAGGGTGGGCTGCGCCGGCCAGACCGCGACAATGGACTCCTCCCCAGCCACCCTGAAACCCCGACCCCCAATCCGCCGTCATATCAGGGAGAATCACCAGAGACCAGGAGCATAGAGTGTCAGCCCCTCCACGATCTGACAGCACCGCGCCACGGCGCGACGTCAAAACCCAGGCGTTTGTGGGTCCCACCATCGAGGACGCCAAGCGACGGGCCCAAGAGGCCCTGGGGACCGACCTCGTGAGGACCGAGACGGTCCGGGACATCCACGCCGCCACATCGACGGCCCAGGGTCGCATCGCCGAGGAGACCCTCCGGGAAGCCGAGAGGCGGATTCCCGCCGAGGCCATCGAGCGGCACAAGGCACAGACAGTCCAAGAGGGCCAAGCTGGCACCACCGAGGTCCAGGAGTTCGAGGAGCGAGAGGCCCGGAAGGTGTGGCGCAAGGGGGCCCCCCGCGGCGCACAGATCGACGAGATCGAGTGCACTGTGCCGGCCAAGAACGGCGTGTTGGGTCTAGGCAAGAAGCCGGGGACGTACAGGGTCAGATGGTCGGCGCCGTTCGTGGCGGAGGCGTCCTACACCATGCCGGCGCTCGTGAACGCCGTGTACTGGGGGTAACACAGGCAGGCAGACACTCGAAAGGCCCACCGCGCCGTGGTGGGCCTTTTTCTTGTCGCCTCGGTGGTCTACTTTGCCCTTCCATGCCTGCTCAACAAACCCGCGCCATTCTTATCGAACGCCACGGCCCGCCCGAGGTGTTCGTGGAACGAGAGATTCCCCTCCGAGACCCGAACGCCGACGAAGTGCACGTCCGCGTCCAGGCCGTGGGGCTCAACTTTGCGGACCTGCTCATGCGGGGCGGGTTGTACGACACGGTGCCGCCCCGTCCCTACAGTCCCGGTTTCGAAGTCGCCGGGGTCGTGGCACGGGTTGGTTCGGATGTCAGTGATTGGCGGGAGGGAGACCCGGTGGTGGCCCTGCTGCGCTACGGCGGCTACGCCCGGGACGTCATCGTTGGGGCGAAGCAGGTTTTTCATAGGCCGGCCTCCCTATCACCGGCAGAGGCCGCCGCCATCCCGGTGGCCTTCCTTACCGGCTGGGTGTGCCTCTTCAAGTGCGGCAACGCCCAACCGGGAGAGACCGTGTTGATCCTCGGCGCCGGTGGAGGGGTGGGGACCGCCGCGGTTCAGCTCGCCGTACGACACGGACTACAGGTGTACGGCACCGCCGGCGCGGAACGCAAGCGGGTCTTTGTCGTGGACGAGCTGGGAGCGACGGCGTGCTTCGACTCGAGGGGGGATTGGGAAACCGCCACCATCCGCGCGGTGGGCAAGCGCGGTATCGACGTGGCACTTGACTCCGTGGGCGGTCGGGCCACCAAAGCGTGCCGCCGCCTGCTGGCACCGTTGGGGCGTTTAGTCTTCTACGGACTGAGTGACGTCATGCCCGGCAAGACGCGAAGCTGGCTGCGAGTTGCCATGGCCATGCTCCGCATGCCCCTCATTCACCCGTATTCCCTTATACAACCCAGCATCGGCGTGTTTGGGGTACACCTGCTGCACTTGCAAGCCAAGGAAGAGCTCCTCCGTCCCGCCCTGGAAGAAATCTTTCACGGCGTGCAGTCCGGTGAACTCCGTGCGATTGTGGATCGGACGTTCCCATTCGATCGCGACGGAGCGGTAGCCGCACACAGGCACGTGCATGCGCGGCAGAATTTGGGGAAGGTGCTGCTGGCCGAGTAACTACCTTCGGCGAGCGATCCCGCGGCCCAATCGTACCGCACGTCCTTGTGGCCGAGTATTGCGCGTGAGGTAGGCACGGCGCGGATGCCGTCAGGAGTTCGCGGATCGCCTGAACGACTACCAGGAACTGTTGGTCATACTTCTGCTCCAGCTCTGCCAGCTTCCGGGCAAACTCCTCATGCGTGTTCAGGACCTTCCGAAGACGGACAAAGGCCCGCAATGACGGCTCCGTGTTCGGTAAAGGCGTAGGGCGGGTACCGCCGCCCACCCCTACCACCTTTTGAGGTCACAGATTGTGACCTCAAAGCCGCCCATTCCTCTCCACGTTGTTTATGATCGGAACATATCCTCTACGGCACGCCGGAACGCTGGCGCATGAATAGCCGGATAGCGGTACAGATCTGGTTCGAGGCGGTCGAAATACTCCAGCGCCCGTTCCGCGTCAATGAGGCCTCGGGTTTGCATGGCCTGTACGTCGGCCAAGTCTTGCTCGTGACCCCGTTCGACTTTGGCCATCGCCTGAGCGTACAGATCGAAGTGAAAGAATGAGAGCCTATCGAGCTGGTCGATAAACGTACTCCGCTCCTCCCATCCCTCCGGAACCGGGATAAAGTCCACTGGAGAAGCCAACTCGATATTCAGACGCAAGTCTTCCTTGATACCCGGAATCGCCCGCAGAATGGCGTCGTTGTCGGGAACGAACTTGACATCGACATCGATCGTGCTGGCGCGCCATCCCATGAGCACCGCCGTCCCACCGCCCGTCAGGTACACCCGACCGGCCTCGTGGGCCGCCCTGCCGAGAGCCTCCATCAACTGCCGAATTCGGCCGGCGTCTACTGGGTCGCGCATTCCGCCGCCCGCTCGTAGCTAACCAGCCGACGCACCAACGCATTGTAGCGCGAGTGGGCTGTCGCGGCATCGGCCATATGCAGGAGTTGGTACAAGCGCTGCTCCGGCGTCGCTATGGGATTCGGAATCGAGTGGCCTAGTTTTCGGAGTCGCGGGGCTCCGATAGAAACCAACAAGGCGGAGGCCGACACTACGTCACGTGAAAGGTCCTCGAGTCCGGCCCGGACAAGTTCCTCACCCGGATAGTTGTAATGCTCCATTCGACTCAATATACAAGGGTCATCCGGCGTTTCCGGGGGAAATTTGGCTTCCCCACCACCACTCCGATGGCGTTGGACCGGTGTTGGTTTGCATGTTGGATGAGATCATGCGAGAAGCCTGGGAGACGAGGGAACAGAACACACAGAATAGGGTTGTGGCTGGGTTTTCCGTGGGTTCCGTGGCGATCTCGGGTGGAGCGGAAGGACCACCGTCTCAACCGATCACCTCCCGGCGCCCCGGTTCGAGCCGAAACGACGCGCAAAGCATCCACCGCGACCCGCTCGACGGGTATTCCCGCGGTCCTGCCGGCCCCGGTCTGCTTGCGCGACGGTTTCACCCGCCCACCTCCTTCAGATGCCCGTCGAGCATTCGCAGTCCTGTCAGGATTTCGCCCTCCACCCGAGCCGACTTGGCGACCTCCTTTCCCTACGAGCTGATGGTAGGCACCGCGAGAAGGCGTCGGGGTTTCCCGGTGGGCTCAAGCCCGGGCTCGGCCCCTTTGGGACGTGTCCTGAAGGACACGACGCGGGACACGTCTTCTTAAGACGAGTCGCGCGGGCTCACCCGCGCGGCCGAGCCCGCGTTTCAACGCACCGGGGACGACAGATGGTTTCAATCCACGCCCGCACGCGAGCGAGCGACACCGCACTACTGCGAGAGCTAGAGCAGAAAATGCCGATTGCGTTCCACGCCTCCAGACCCCCTTCAACCAGTCCAGCCCATTCACCGGCTTGGCGAGCGGCCCCCGATTCAAGGGCTGTGACAGTGCACTCAGCACCCGGCTCCCTCCACCCCCCATACCGGGTACACCCCCGCGTGGCCTCACCAGCTTCCATCACATCCGTACCACTATTGGCAATGTAACCACCGGTAACTACTTTTATTACCATGAAGACTGCGGGGATCAAACAGCTCAAAGCACGTCTCTCCGAATATCTGCGCCTCGTCCGCGCCGGGGAGACCATTCTCGTGACCGACCGCAACGAGGTCATCGCCGAGCTGCGGCCGGCCGGGCCTCGGCCCGCTCCCCGCGAAGATCTCGACGATCTGCTGGGCGGGTTGGCTGAGTCGGGGGAACTCACCCGCGCGGCGTTGCCCAAGCGGGATTGGACTTGGAGCGCGACGGGGCTGGGCTTGCCGGAAGGGGCCGCCGCGAAACTGCTCGATGAACTTCGGGCCGACCGCGAGCGCTGACTCGTGGCCGACGTCCTCTACATCGATACCTCTGCCGCGTTGCGGGCGCTGCTGGAGACCGGAACGTCCCCCGAACTGGAGCGCCGAATCGGCGGCGCGCGAGCGCTCCTTACCTCGCGCCTCTCGCACGTGGAGGCCGCCCGCGCATTTCTCAGACTCCGGGCCGATGGAACGGTGTCCGAGGAGCGCCTGGCGGATGCTCAACGTTCGGTGGACGAGCTGTGGGCCCGCTGCGAGACCTGGGAACTCACGGCCTCGATTTGCGACACGGCCGCGAATGTGGCGCCGAAGGTCTCGCTCCGCACACTCGATGCCCTGCACCTCGCAACCTACCTGCTGGCCCGCCGCCGGTTGCCGGGGTTGGAGCTGCTCACGGCCGACCGGCGACTCGAGGACGCCGCCCGAGTCGTCTGAAGGTGGCCGCGACGGCCGTCTGCGGGCATCAACCCCGCCCTCCCTCACACCCGCCCCCGCCCCCGCCCCCGCACTCGCTCACGCCGCACCTTCTGCAACACGCCCCCACTGGCCATGAGAGTGGCCACAGGCACCAACCGTTCGGCTAAACTCAGTTCCCGCATGATCCCGATCACCACCTGTTGCTCGGTGTAAGAGGACTACGATGAGTACGCCAAGGAATTGGAGGAGTCCCTACGCACGGTGCATCTGCGGGCCTTTTATATCTCTAAGCCGAAGCCTCTTTGATGTGAGGCGAATGCGTCGCAGGAGAATGGCACCCTCCACTCGTGGCAAACTCAGACTATCTACTTCCAGGGCACGTCCACCATAGCCTCAGCGTTTCGTACCATTTGGCCGCCCGAGAAAGCCAGAGTGGTAGCTGGGGATTACAATCTCTCGCCGCCGATTATGTGCAGTTTGTGCCCGCCGCTACCACCAGCTCCTATTCCTGATCATGACCTTTTAGGGCAAGTCCAAGGATACTCATCGCTCTTGTCCCGGTTGAGCTCCCACTGGAGCGGCTGGAGGTTCGACACTTCATCGCTGCCACCCTTAGCAACAGGCTTGATGTGGTCGGTCTCCCAGCCATTCTTGGAGTTCGTGTTGCCATACTCGGACCGCTTCAGTGGCATCCCGCAAACATCATACCGCCACACGGCGGAGTCGTAATCGGGAACGGGCCGCCCTTTTTCCCACACCTGCTCTACAGTAGTATCGCCAAACGCCTGTCCTTGAGTATCCGTGTTTCGATGTCTCGGCATTCACTCCTCCCTCGGCAAGGGTTCACACTTCAGCTGGCATCCGAGGCCAAACGTCGGATACCGAACGGTCGTCGTGCCTTACCGACGGCAGGCGCCGGCAAGTTCTTCGCACGCCCCACGGGCTAGCCCGACCCGTCCTCGTACTGGTCGTCCGGTTCGTGCAATTCCTCATTGTCACCCCGGACGTAGTGGTGTGGCGGCACGATCAGCGTACCTACGGGGCCGCCATCAGCCGCTAGGCGCCCTTCGCAAAGTGCGATCGCCTCAGTGAGGTACAGGATAGCAGCGCGCGCGATCTTGAGCGCGTCCAGCGTTCGCCGCTCGAAGTCAAGCAGGTCGAAGTGCTCCGCGTGGGGGCTCGTGCGGCTCGGTTCCGTGCCCATGTCGTGCAGGACAGCGAACCGGTGTGTGGACACGTGCCGCAGCGTCCGCTGAGGGTTGAGGAAGCCACCCTCGGCGATGTCCTCCGCCAATTCCCCGAGCGCGGCCACGGCCAGGTTGCCCGCTTCAATCTCTACCCTCACCTCCGGTTGCCATTCCACAGACTGCTTGAGACGGCGGCCGTCCAGAACGTGCCAGCGGTTCCAGAAGTACACGTGGCGAGACTCACCGGGCAGGCGGAAGTATTCGCTCGCGGCGACCGCCACCCGGTCCAGGAGATCGATCGCAGACCGGTGCGCCAAGGTGAGAAGCGACCCCGACACGCCGTAGACGGCGTAGTCCAGGGTGTCCCCGTACGAGGCGCTTTCTGTTGGCGGATCCTCAATGGCCCGGTAGGCCAACCAGCGAGCGGCGAGGAAGTCCGCTTTGAGGAGGTTGAACATAGCGAAGATCGGCGGTACCCCGTGCGGCGCGTCGATCGGTTCCCTAATGCTATCGACGCGAAGCGCGTCCCACCGTTTGAGTCCGGGGTCGAGTCCCTCCACGGTCGGTGACAGGACAAGCCGGTGTCGCGCTACGAACTGCTCGTAGTCTCCTAGCGAGTCTAGATCGAGTTCCCACTCCGGCGCTTCAACGGGCTGGACGCTCTCGACTGCCTGATCGGCGCGGCGGCCGGAGTGCGCGCGGGCCGTGTCAAGCGTCTCACGCCCGAGACGCATGTACCGCTGGGCGAGACCGCGCAACACCGCCGGCCTTCCGACCCGGCGGTCGGCCAGATACAGGAGGAGCTTCGCCGCACCCGACGAAGCGATCGAGTTGCCAGGGTCGCACTGGACAGCGCCCACGTAGCACTCATACGCCTCTGCCTAGCGGCCGGATCTCACAAGCAGGTTCGCTAGGTTCGTCTTGGCGCGCGCGCGAAGCGAGAAGGACATGTCGGAGTCAGCGACCTCTTGATAGAGGCG
>JADFPO010000019.1 GCA_022562295.1 Gemmatimonadota bacterium | reverse complement strand
GCGGCCAAGGCTTTGCTACCGACTTCATGGCGATGATGATGCGTACGGCGGGCGATCCGCTGACCTCTTGATATCGTCAGTACCACGTGGCATCTACTACCACTGGATGGTGTAGGTGGCGGCCCGGATGAAGTCCATACCTCGGGGTTCATACGCACGCGGTGACGGAGGCGCTTGTGATCGAGGTCGAGTCCCGCAACGATGTTGCGATCCTCCACATGCGGCACGGCAAGGCAAATGCCCTCGATGTCGAATTCTGCCGTGCGCTCGCGACGCAGATTGACGACCTCTCGGAATCCGCGCAGGCAGTGGTCCTCACCGGAATTGGAACGATTTTCTCGGCAGGCGTGGACCTGCTCCGCGTGATGGATGAGGGGACTGACTATTTGCGGCATTTCCTCCCCGTGCTCGCCGAGTTCTGTACCACAATCTTCAGCTTCAAGAATCCCTTAGTCGCGGCCATCAACGGTCACGCGATTGCGGGTGGGTGCGTGCTGGCGTGTATGGCCGACCGCCGCCTCATTGCGCAAGGCGGTAGTAGGGTTGGTGTACCTGAGTTGCTCGTGGGCGTTCCGTTTCCCGCGGCACCACTCGAGGCCATGCGCTTCGCCATTCCCACCAGGCACTTCGGGGAAGTCCTTTACGGGGGACAGACATACGAGCCGGAGGAGGCGCTCGAGCGCGGCTTGGTGGATGAGACTGTCCCACCGGATGACCTTCTCGATCGGTCGGTGGAATGGGCGAATCGCCTAGCGGGTGTCAACCTCAGTGCCTTTCGCCTCACCAAAGAACTGGTGAGGTGGCCGGTGCTCGAACGCATGCGCCGCGGGGCGGAACAGCTCGATGCTGAGGTCAGCGACGTGTGGACCAGCGCGGAAACGATGACGCTGATTCGCCAATACGTGTGGAGAACCTTTAAGCGCGGAGGCGATTCACCTTGACTGTCGACGCGATTCGCAACACCACTGACGACAAAGTAGCCGGCGTACTTCGGTTGGTATTGGCAATGGTGTTCCTGATGAGCGGGGCGATGAAGTTGCTCGTACCGATGCTAGCCGAAGCGTGGTCCGGGCAGCTTGTGGCGGCCAACCTGCCGTTTTACACGCTCAGCCGGTGGTCGGTGCCGTTCGTGGAGATCGCCGTTGGTGCGGCGCTAGCCGTCGGTGCGTTCGCCCGTGTGGCGAGCGTCGTGGTGACGGCCATCATGGTGGTCGCGACGTACGTGCATGTGGTGGTTGACGACCCATCGCTGTTTCCGCTCCAGCCGAGTGAGCCTATTGTCCCCTTGGTGGTGATGGCCATGAGTTGGTTCATCCTGTGGCGCGGCGCGGGAGCGTGGAGCATGGATCTCCGGGCGGTACAATCGGACAGATAGGGCGCTGCTCATGACTTCAGACCGACATATGCATGCATAAGGCGTTGTGACCGTCTACCCATCACTCGACACCGATCGACTTCGATTGCGGGCGTTCGAGATGACCGATGCCCCCGAAGTGCGCCGGCTCGCAGGGGATCGTGCCATAGCCGCAGCGACACAGAACATTCCACATCCCTACGAAACGGCGATGGCGGAGAAATGGATTGCCCGGCATCAATCCGCCTTCGAGAGCGGAGAGGGAACGTCCTTCGCGATCACCGCTCGGGAATCCGACGCCCTGCTGGGGGCCTTCGGGATTCATGTGCGACAGGAGCATCGGTGCGGCGAAATCGGTTACTGGATCGGCAAGCCGTACTGGGGCCACGGCTATGCTACCGAAGCGGGACACGCGGTGCTACGGTATGGTTTTGAGCAACTCGATCTGAACCGTATTTTTGCGTGTTACTTTGCGGAAAACCTACAGTCGGGGCGCGTGATGGAAAAACTGGGGATGAAATACGAAGGCCTCCTTAGGCAGCATGTCAAGAAGTGGGGCGCCTTTGTGGACGTGGTCATCTGCGGTATTCTGCGCTCGGAGTACGATCAACTCTCGGATTCCGGTGAACGCTGACCAGTCGGTGGAGCCAAGATCGTGAACTCGGTACGGTACTTCGTTGCGGTCGTATTGCTGATCTCCCTGCCGCCCGGTCTCTTGTTGTGGTTCGTCATTCACCCGATGGCCGGGTTTTGGCGCAAACTGGGCGCCGGCTGGACGTATGCGATTCTTGGCTTGCCGGTCGTCGGAATGATGGTGGGGCTCTTTGGGGTCCGCACTCAGTTGGTGAGCACCGATTTCGGAACCAGTCTCCCGTTGATCGCATTGGGAGCAATCTGTGTCGCATTCGGGATCACGATCGCGGTCAAACGAAAGAAGTATCTCACCATGGCCATACTAGCAGGTATTCCGGAACTGTCTCGTGGCGGTGAGAAAGGAAAACTCCTTACCGAAGGGATCTACGGCCGGATCCGCCATCCGCGATACGTCGAGGCGCTTCTTGGGGTGCTGGGATACGCCCTCATCGCGAACTACCTGGGGATGTACATCATGTTTGCGCTTACTGTGCCGGCGATCTACTTCATTGTCGTGTTGGAGGAACGGGAGCTACGCGATCGATTTGGCAGCGCGTATGAGGAGTACAGTCGGCGGGTCCCCCGCTTCTTTCCGCGACGGAGCACGACCACGCCGCATGAGTGAATGGGTCGATCGGAGACCCGGCACTCCGCGTTCTCTTATGTGGATGTCTTCGACGCCCTGCCGGCCACCGGCGATTCGAATAATCAGGCGGCTACCGAATGCAGCGAGTTGGACTGATTCACTGGAACGCTGATGAAGCCGAGCAGTGTGTGTCACGGTTGAGGGCTTCGGGATACCACGTAGTCTACGATCCGGAGGCGCCCACTGCGCTCCGTCTCATGCGCGATCGTCCGCCCGCAGCGGTGGTGATCGATCTGTCACGTCTGCCCGCTCAGGGACGAGACATTGGGTTGGCGCTGCGACACTACAAGTCCACTCGGCACGTTCCCCTGGTTTTCGCGGGAGGGGGGAGGGTGCCCGAGAAGGTGACTCGCATCAAACGCCATCTGCCAGATGCGGTCTATACTTCTTGGTCTCGCATTAGGAGTGCTCTCAAGCGAGCGATTGCTCATCCGCCGGCCCGACCGGTTGTGCCCAAGTCCCTGCTGGAGGGTTATTCTGGAACACCGCTGCCCAAGAAGCTCGGCATCAGCGCTGACTCCGTGGTGGCGTTGATCGGGGCGCCAACAGGGTTCGAACAGCTTCTCAGCGACCTGCCCGACGGCGTGGTACTTCGGAGAGGAGCACGAGGTCGGTCCGATCTGACCGTTTGGTTCACCAAGTCCCGCCGCGATCTCGAGCGTCGTGTTGCGCATCTAGGATCCGTGGCGGGGTCGGGCGGTCTGTGGATAGCTTGGCCGAAAAAGTCTTCCGGCGTCGCCACTGACCTGTCCCAGGTTGTCGTGCGAAAGGTCGGTATGGCCTCGGGTCTGGTTGACTACAAGGTGTGTTCCATAGACGCGACATGGACCGGATTGCGATTCACTCGCCGTAAATCCAAATCGGCGGGTTAGACCGCGGGAGACAACTTGTCATGATCGGTCACATCGTACGAATGTTCGACCACCTCAAATGGGCGGACGAGCGAGTGTTGCTGGCAATGCGCCGGAGCGGGGAGCGGCATGAGGGCTCGTTGGGTCTGTACGGTCACATCCTTGGGGCGGAGCACGTGTGGCTGGCGCGGCTGGAGGGCCGAACTCCCACCGTCGCCGTCTGGCCGACGATGGCGTTGGAGGAGTACGAGACTGTTGCGACTGCCAACCACGGGGCGTATCGAGACTACATTGAGACGTTGGATGAATCGGCGCTGGCCCGCATGATCGAATACCGGAACAGCGCCGGTCGCGAATGCCACTCGAGGATCGATGACATCCTCACGCACGTCGCGCTGCACGGTGCGTATCACCGCGGACAAATCATGTTGCTACGGCGTGAAGCCGGCGAGAAACTGGTCTCAACCGATTACATCGAATTCGTTCGCGGCGCGCCCGCCGCTACCCGGGATTCGTCCGATTGACTGTGAGAGAGTGGATCCCGTGGTGCTGGCACCGCGCCGCCCTTGGCGGGGCCTGCCGCTGAGAGATTTGAGAGAGAACTAACGAGAACTCATAGAGACGAAAGAGAGGAAAACATGGCAGAGAGCGTCTACAAAGTGATCGAACTGGTCGGCACGAGCACCGAGTCGTGGGAGAAGGCCGCTGCAGCAGCAATCGAGAGAGCCGGACAGTCGCTGCGTGATCTCCGTATCGCCGAGGTCTCGGAACTCGACCTGCAACTCAAGGACGGCAAGATTCAGAGCTACCGTGCCAGGGTAAAGGTGTCGTTCAAATTCGAGGGTGGCGACTGACAGCACGGAGTCGCGAACGCGTTAGGAGGCCGGAGTTGCGCATTGCGGTAGTGGGTGCCGGAGCGATCGGTGGGTACTTCGGTGGCCGCTTGGTGGAGGCGGGGGAAGACGTTGTATTCCTCGCCCGTGGGAAACAGCTGAAGGCACTGCGAGCGACCGGGCTGCGCGTCGACAGCCCGAACGGAAATCTCGTGTTGTCGTCCGTGGAAGCGACGGATGAGCCGGGCGCCGTGGGTGCGGTCGATGTAGTGCTGGTGTGTGTGAAGGCATGGCAGGTACGCGAAGTCGCCGACGCCATCCGGCCACTCGTCGGCGACGCCACCGTCGTTGTTCCGCTGCAGAACGGGGTGGAAGCCGCCGGCCAACTAGCCGCCGCCGTGGGCGAGTCCCGCGTGCTTGGTGGCATGTGCAGGATCATGAGCAAAATCAGCGCCCCGGGGTACGTGACCCACTTGGGCATAGAGCCTTTCGTCGCGTTGGGTGAGCTGAACAACCAGCCCAGCGAGCGGGTGACGCGGCTGGCCCGTGTGTTCGAGGGCGCGGGAGTCGCCGTAGACACTCCGGCCGATATCCACGTCGCGGTTTGGGGAAAGTTCTTGTTCATCGCCTCGTTCAGTGGCGTTGGAGCGGTGACACGGTCACCGGTGGGAGATCTGTGTTCCATTCCCGAGACGCGCGCAATGTTAGAGGGGGCCATGCGAGAGATCCATTCGGTGGCTCACGCGAGAGGCATCGCACTGGCGGCCGATGCGGTACAGCGCACCATGACTTTCATGGAGGGCTTGCCGGCGGACGGTACGTCGTCGATGCAGCGCGACGTTCTGGATGGACGCCCCTCCGAGCTGGAGGCCCACAACGGAGCGGTGGTGCGATTCGGGAGGTCAGCCCAGGTGGCGACACCCATCCATCAGTTTATCTATGCGACGTTGCTGCCTATGGAAACGGGAGCACGCCGGCGCTTGGCCGACGCGGCGTGAGGATATCGGGTATGCGGATGGGCATAACCCTCTCCGGGAATTGTGGGGCAAACGATCGACGGATGATGCGGGCCATTCCGCTCCACCGTGATAGCCACGGAACCCACAGAAATTCCCCTCACCTCACACCCCATCGTGTGTGTTCCCATCCCTCTACCTCCTCTTTTGGTAGTCCATCCAAGCGCCATCGCCGAGCGAATCTCCGTGAGGGGTGTGAGGAAAACCAAACAGAAAAGGTGGGGTGAGGGGGTCCGTGGATTCAGTGGATTCCGTGGCCATTCCTAACTTTCCCAGGAAATACCGGATGACTCTTTTTTCCAGCCGCCAACCGGCTATGTGGTTCTTTGGATTGACGGTGGCTCTCGCCAGCTGCGGACCGGCAGACGCCCGTGACGCATGGCAGGAGGACGACCTCCGCGCGGCCTTGATGGATCCTGACCACGCGATATGGTCGGAATCCGCGCCGGAAGTATTCCAGGCACGGATCGAAACGACCAAAGGGGCGTTCGTGGTGGAGGTGCACCGCGACTGGGCGCCGCTCGGCGCGGATCGGTTCTACAACCTGGTGCGAACGGGGTTCTTCGATGACTCTCGCTTTTACCGTGTCAGGGACGGATTCATTGCGCAGTTCGGTCTCCCGGGAAACCCGGAGGTGATCGCGCTGTGGGTGGATCGCGCGATGCCCGACGACCCGGTCGTCCAGAGCAACACCCGCGGAACAATCGCGTACGCGATGACTGGGCCGGACACCCGGACTACTCAACTCTACATCAGTTTGGCGGACAACTCTCGACTGGACGAGCAGGGGTTCGCGCCGATTGGCAGAATTGTCGAAGGCATGGAGGAGGTCGTCGACAGCCTCTACGCGGGCTACGACGAATCAGCAGGCGGTGGCATGAGGGGAGGTCAGCAGGGCAAGATCATAGCCGGCGGCAACCGCCACTTGGATGCCGAGTTTCCCGACCTCGACCAGCTCATCAGGGCGACGGTCGTGCGTCCTGACCGATAAACGCCGCCGGCTCTTAGCCGTGCCCTTGCCACCTAACCCTGACACCTGGCGCCTGTGTTCTCTGTGTGCAAGAACGGGAGGCGCTCATGACAGCTTATGTGATTGTCGACGTAACGATTCACGACAAAGAGAAGTATGCCGAGTATATCAAGCAGTCGCCGGCGCTGCCAATATGATTGTGGTCGAAGGAGCGTAGGAGGCGTGCGCGCGATCGTGCGACGGAGGCCGGTTCTGTGGCTCGTATGTTTTCTTGCTTGGGGTGTGCCTGCCCTTGCCGTCCAGGGCGGTCCAAAATTCATCGCGGTCACGTTCGACGACCTGCCTCTCAACGACGCCGGCGTTCCGGCCTCGCGAATGCGGGATATTACCGAACGCCTCCTGGCCACGATAACCGAGGCCGCAATGCCGGTGGTGGGGTTTGTCAACGAGCGGAAGCTGGACGTCATCGGCGAGCGACTCGAGCGGATCGCCGTGTTGGCGATGTGGCTCGAGGCAGGTCTGGAGTTGGGTAATCACACTTTTTCACACCCGTCTCTCCATCACACTCCGCTCGTGGACGTCCAAAAAGATGTCATCCTAGGAGAGCGCGTCACCAACCGCTTGTTGGCCGCGCGCGGGCGCGGAAGGATGCGATTCTTCCGGCATCCGTTTCTCCGCACTGGATTGACCCTGGAAATCAAGGAGTCCTTCGAGCGGTTCTTGGCCCAACGGCGGTACACGATAGCGCCGGTGACGATCGAAAACTGGGACTGGATGTTCAACGCCGTGTACACAGCAGCCCTCGCCGATGACGACCTGGTGGTTCAAGCGCGGGTAGCGTGGGAGTATCTGCGTTTTACTGAAGCTATGTTCGACTTCCACGAGCGGGTGTCGATGCAGTTGTTTGAGCGGCAGATACGGCATGTGTTGTTGCTGCACGCAAACGAGCTAAACGCGGAACAGATGCCGGAGGTTGTAAGACTGATGGAGCGGCGCGGGTACGAGTTCGTATCGTTGGAACGGGCGCTCGAGGATAGCGTGTACGAGTTGCCCGATAGGTACGCGGGACCCGCCGGTGTTTCGTGGCTGTTTCGTTGGGATTACAGTGCGGACCGCGTAATTGATTGGTCGGCCGAACCGGCACCGCCGGCGTACATCCAGCGAATGTACGAGGCCCTCTCGAACTAGCAACGCTTGCGGCGTGAAGCGAAAAAGTGCCGCGGCGCCTTCGAAGACGGCCTAGTGACCCGCCGCCATCCCATCCTTCCTCGGATCCGACCCAGCCGCCCACCCGCGCTCCAACCGCATCACCGCCTGAGACCCGCCAAACGAAACGAACCTCTCGTCGCTAATCTCGTGACCCATGCTCGTCAGTTGCCGGCGCACCTGCTCGGTGACTGGTGTTTCCAAGGCGACACGCAGTCCGCTCAAATGCCGAAACCGCGGCGCGTCGATGGCGTCTTGTAGGTCCATGTCGAACAGCAACAGGTTGAGCAGCACCTGAACGTGGCCCTGTGGCTGCATCGACCCGCCCATGACGCCGAAGCTCAACCACGGCTCCTGCCCCGTGGCGGTCGGCCGTGTGACGAACGCCGGAATGATCGTATGGAACGGACGCTTGCCCGGGGCCACCATGTTCGGGTGATCGAGCTCCATCGTGAACCCGCCGCCGCGGTTTTGCAACGCGAACCCGGTGCCCGGGACGACCACCCCCGATCCAAAACCGGAGTAAATGCTGTTGATGAACGAGATCATGTTTCCTTCGGCGTCAGCGGCACTGAGGTAGATGGTCTCGCTCGATGTCACCGCCCTGCCCGGACTGGGGCGGTCTGCCGCACGAGAAGGATCTAACAGGTGTCGCCGCTCCGCGATGAATTCGTCTGACAGCAACTCATCTGGCGGCACGGTCATGTGGTCCCGATCGGCGATGAATCGCGCGAGATCGGCGTACGCAAGCTTCTTGGCCTCGACAAGGTGGTGCAGGTATTCGGCGGAGTTGTGGCCCATGGCCGCCAAGTCGTACGGTTCCAGGATGCGCAGCATCTCGAGCGCCGCTATACCTTGCCCCGCGGGCGGCAGCTCCCAAACCCGAAGCCCACGAAAGTCCACCGACATCGGTTCCACCCACTCGGGTTTGTGGCTGGCGAGGTCGTCCAACGTGAGGAACCCTCCCAGTTCGCGCACTCCCTCGACCACACGCCTTCCCAGTTCACCGCCATAAAAAGCTTCGGGCCCGTGTTCAGCGATGAGCCGGAACGTTGCGGCGAGGTCGGGATTGCGAAACCACTCCCCCGCTCGTGGAGCACGCGTCCCGTCAATGAGATATGTGGCGCGGGCGCCGTCGTTCGCTGCGAGCTTCTCGACCTCGCCGGCCCACTGGCTGGCTATGATGGGCGTGACGGGGAATCCCTCCTCGGCGATGCGAATGGCGGGAGCCAACGCCTCAGCGAGCGAGATCGTGCCGTGCTCCTCGAGCAGCGCCGCCCAACCGGAGAGAGCGCCAGGGACCGTTACGGCCTCGGCTCCTCTGCCGGGAACGCGATCGTGCCCTCGTGCCATCAGCTCCTCCCGAGTCATGAGGGCACCGGCGCGTCCACTCGCGTCGAGACCCACCATGCGCTGCAGCCGGTTCGACCAGAGCAGTGCGAACAGGTCGCCACCCATGCCGGTCATGTGTGGCTCCACGACGTTCAAGACGGCCGCGGCCGTGACGGCGGCATCGATCGCGTTGCCGCCGGCCTGGAGGACCGCGAGGCCCGCCGCGGTGGCGAGCGGTTGACTGGTGGCGATAACACCACGCGGGGCATATACGGTGGAGCGCCCCGCCAACGTAGTGGAGCGCGGCTCTTGAGCATCGATGTTAGAAGTCATGGCGACGAGAAGCAGCAGGCCGAGGCGAGAGATGGGAGCTTTCATGAGATCACGCAGCAAGTCGTTGTGAGAAGTGGAAGGAATGTAACGGCTGAAACGGGCTGCCCACCAGACCAGGAGGTTGGTGTCTCATCCCCAGCTCTTGGCGGCCGGTGGGTGAAGCCTCAGGGCTCGCAAGAACTTGTGGGGTGAGTACTGGGGCTGCGCACTCAACGACGGCATGCGTGGCATGGACACCTTGAGTGGACGCAACTCGTCGGCAATGATGTTGAACGTACCGTCGTCCCTGGCCAACCGTCCCCGAACCCACAACACAGGCTCTCCCCGCAAGGCGACCCGATCCCGCTCGGCGATCTTCGGCCGAACTATCACGTTGATCATACCACTCTCGTCTTCGAGCAGAACGAAAAACGTACCCTTGGCGGTCTCGGGACGTTGACGTGCCACCACCAGCCCAGCAACCTGGACTTCCAAGTCGTGCTCGAGTTCCGCAAGCTGGAGACTGGTCACTCGGTCCGGAGGCAATGCCTCCTGCATTACCGAGAACGGATGACCGCTGGCCGCGAATCCCAGCATCTGATACTCCGCCAGGAGTCGCTCCCGGCCGGCCATTCCACCGAACCGCAGATTCTGGTACGGGTGATCGAGAGGAAGCTCGAGCTGGCGCCGTGCGCGATGTTTTTGCGATCGCTCCGTCTTCGGGGGCAACCAGAGCCCCACCTGCCACAGCAGCTCGCGCCGCGTGAGGCCGAACGAGTCGCAAGCACCTACCCACACGAGGTTCTCTATCGCCTCTCGCGAAAGCTTCGGCGGCGCGCGACGCACGAGATCACCAAGACTGGCGAACGGCCCGTTGCGCTCGCGTTCGACGACGACTTCTTCGGTGACGTCCAGTCCCCAACCGCGAGTGAATGCAAGGCCCACGCGTAGTGCCGGTGTCTCAGCCAGAGACCGACTCTCGACCGTGCAGTACACATCGCTCACATTGACGTCCGGCAGAAGCACATCGACGTCGTGTCGTTTCGCATCTCGAGTGAGGACGTCGAGCGAATAGAAACCCATCGGTTGGTTGTTGAAGAGAGCCGTATAGAACTCCACCGGATGGTAGAATCTGAGCCAGGTAGATTGATAAGCCAGCAGCCCAAAAGCGTGAGCGTGAGATTTCGGGAAACCAAATTCCGAGAAGGCCACGACCTGTTCGAAGACATGGTGTGCGGTGCTCTCGGAGACACCGCGTGCCGCCGCGCCGTCGCGAAACGCCTCCCAGAAGTCCTCCATGAGTTCGCGTGAGCGGCGACGGCTCATCGCTCGGCGGAGTTCTTCGGCCTGTCCGACGGTGAATCCGGCGAGCGCTTGACACACCTGAAGGACCTGATCCTGGTAGAGGATGACGCCGAGTGTCTCGCCTAACGCCTCGGCGAGGAGAGGGTGATCGAACGGAGGCCTGTAAGTGCGGCCTGCCGCCAATGCCTGGCGCTCCTCTTCGCGGCGTCTGACGTAAGGATTCACTGCACCGCCGACGATGGGGCCCGGTCGGATGATGGCGACCTCGATGGCGAGGTCATTCAAGTTACGAGGCCGAGAGCGGCGTAACATTTGAATTTGCGCGCGGCTCTCGATCTGAAAGACTCCCACCGTATCGCCCTTGCAGATAGAGTCGTATACCTTCTCGTCTTCGAAGTCGATGCGGCTAAGGTCTGGTGGTTTACCCTCTTTTTTCGAGACCAGTTCGACACACTCTTCGACGAGCGAAAGCATCCCTAGTGCGAGGAAGTCGATTTTGATGAAACGCGCATCGTCGCACGAATCTTTGTCCCACTGACAGAGAACCCGATCCGGCATGGCCGAGATCTCCAACGGCACGATCTCGACAAGCGGTCTGCTGGAAATGATCATGCCGCCTACGTGCTGGGAGATGTGTCGTGGGAGCCCGGCAATTTCCACTGCGAGCTGACAGAGATTCCGCCACAGCGGTGCCTTGGACCGGCCGGCGAAGCCGGGCAGTTTCTCGAGTTCCGCGGCCAGCTCACGCGGAGAGGAGTGGTGGCTCGCCAACTTGGCGACCTGTTCGAGTTCGCCGGACGGCAAGTCGAGTGCCTTCCCGATCTCGCGCACGGCAGAGCGCATGCGATATGTCGGAAACGTGCACACGAGACCAGTGTGCTCGGCTCCATATCGTTTGTATACCCTGCGTATCAGTTCCTTGCGGATCTCACGCGGAAAATCGAGATCGATGTCCGGTACGGAGGCAATGGTCTCGTTCAAGAAGCGGCCCAGGAACAGGTCGTTGGCGACCGGGTCGATGTGGGAGAGCCCCAGGAAGTAGCATATGATCGAGGAAACAGACGACCCACGACCACGCCCGGGTAATAAGTTGCCGTGCGCCCGGCGCGAGCCACGTCGCACATCGGCCGCCACCTCATGCGCGAGATCCATCAAGTCACGGTAAACGAGAAAGAATCCGCAGAGTTTGTGATGTGCGACGAGCCGCAATTCCTTTTCAAGTCGGCTCTCCGCCTCGCGACGATGTGGCGAATCGAGTGGGTAGTACTCTTCGAGTTTGGCCTGGCAGAGGTGGGTGAGAGCGTTCGGAGCGGAGGCGGTCCGTTCCTCGCGACTGCGAAAATCCGGAAAGGTGTAGCCGAGATCTTTGGTGAGGTCGAAACCGGCGCAACGCTCCGCGATGACGAGCGTGTTGGCAACGGCGTCCGGCCGGTCGTGAAATATTCGTTCTGTTTCTTCGGGAGACCGAAGATGGAATTCACTGTTGGGTAAACGTACGGCATGCGAGCCGTCCAGCGTCGTGCGGTTCTTTATCGTGACGAGGACGTCATGAAGCTGATAGCGACCTCGGCGGTGATAGTGCACATCGCCCGTTGTGACGACGTTCAGTCCCACCGAGTCGGCGATAGCCGTTAGTGCTCGCGTGCGGTCACGGTCTCCCTGAACGGAATTGCGCTGTAGCTCTACGAAGAATCGATCTTTGCCGAATACAGCGCGGCAGCGGTCGGCAACGCGCCGCGTCGTAGAGAATCCTCGTTGTGCGAGAGTAGTTGGAAGCAACCCATCCCGGCTTCCCGAGAGCACGATCAAACCTTCCTGACGCTCTTCGAGGGAGGCGAGGTCGAGACGCGGATCGAATCGATCTTCTCTACCCAGATGGGCTTCTGTGATGAGGCGGCAGAGGTTGGAGTATCCCTGTGCGGTTTCGGCTAGCAACGTGACGTGAGAATTGTCCAGCAGCGTGACGTACGCGCCGGTGATCGCCTGGATGCCGAGGTGCTTGGCTGCTTGTGCGAATGCCATCGAGCCATACAGCCCATTGGTATCCGTCAGTGCGAGTGCGGGATACCCCAATGCCTGTGCCTCCATGACGAGTTCGTCGGGTTGGGAAGCGCCGTTGAGAAAGGAGTATGCGGAGTGGCAGTGTAGCTCTACGTACATGGCCGATTAAGTCGTGACCTTGGCGTGAAGGTGAGTAGTGAGTAGTAAGTCGTGAGTAAGTGAGTCGCAGAGTTGCAATACCACTCTCACCCCACTCACTACTCACGACTTACTTTATACTCACCGTTGTTCAAACCACTCGCCCGTGATCTGATCCTCGTACACAACGAGACGCCGACCACCTTCGAGGATAGTTTCCACGTACCGGCGAGCGATCGGATCCCTCCACCACTCGTCATCGACGCGCCAGATCTCACCGATTTTCTCAACCTCTTTGCGCTTCCCGTCGCGAATAATCGCAATGGGAAGTCCGCGCTCGTTCAAGACCACACTGACGGCTCGCGGAAGATTCAGGGGTCGTAGTCGATGAGTGCGTACCGGCGTTCGGGAATTCGCGACCATGGGTGTACCTCGATGATATGGTGGAGTAGGGGACGCTGGAGACGGGTTCTGATTTCGTGTGCGGCCCAGCGCAACGCGCGCTGCCGGCCGGACCGTGCAACGGCAGCGGCATCGCGTGCGAATAGCTGCAATTCCTTGGTGCCACGTGTGAAAGCGGTGAACTCCACCATGAGATGCTCGACCGTGCCGGTGGGTGGGGTCTGGTCGAGCTTCACGATGAGCGGAGCCATGATGTGTTTTCTATCGGCCGATGGATCTTTGAGTGTCGCATCGATCATCCAGGAACGGTCGTGTTCCAAGGCGGCGCGGACACGTACCGAGCGGACGCGCCAGCCTATGCGTTGAGGATGCCGCAATGCTTGTTCGGTGAGTTTTCCGATTGTGTTGGTGAGAATCCCTCGATCGGCAATGGGCGTCGGAAAATGCATCGAGGCCCGAATCGGTTGTGGTGACTCTTTGCCGATGACGGGTTCGGAAACCATCCCGGCGGCGAGACGCCATGCCATGCGTCCTTCCCGGCCGAACTGCGATGCGACGGCTTGTTCGGGAAGCGCGACGAGGTCACTCAGTTTCCGAAGTCCGAGCTGCCAAAGTCGTCGGTGGGTATCACGCTCGAGCGGCAGCGCGCCGATGCGCTGCGCCGAGAGAAACTCAGCGAGCCCGTTTTCACTGACTACCACGGGCTCGCCGGGTTTGGCGCGTGTTGCGGCCACCCAGGCGGGGAACTTGCCTTTAGCCCATCCCAACTTCCACACCACCCGACGGTCCCGCCCAGCACCACCCCCCGCCCGACGGTTCCCTTCCACCTCCCCACCCAGCCCGACGGTCCCACTCCCCTCACCAGCCCTTCCCGACGGTCGAGGCGATCTATCCGTCGTCGATCGTCCTCGATCGTCCTCGATCGTCTTCGACCGTCTTTGACCGTCCTCTCTTCTGCCCGTCTGTCCACCTGCCCGTCCGCCCGCCTGCCCGTCTGCCCGCCTGTCCGTCCTCGACCGTCTTCGACCGTCCCTGACCGTCTTCGGCCGTCCAACTCCCCACCGTCGCTTCAACTCGCCATACCACACTTCCCTGACCACCGCATCAATCACAGCAAGCACTTTGTTCGGCTCGCCGATCAACCCATCCAATCCATCGACGCCGACGTATACGCACCCCAACTTCCCAGGCTCAACGACGGGGCTGACATCGCTGAGTGCCTGTAAAAGTCGGGAAAACAGCTCGTCGTAATGGACTGGGTCGGCTTCCACCAGCGTGAGTGCGGAGCAGAGGCCAATCGACTGACTCACGGTCATCCCGGGTTTTACGCCATCGTGATGTGCACGGGAGGAAACCTGCCACAGCCGCCGTGTGTCTTCAGCCGACAACAGCGCTGTCGGTTTTCCCCTCAGCTCGGGTCGCCGCCGCTCTTCTGCCCGAAGTGCGAACAGTGGGATCCAGACGCACACGGCGCGATCGCTGGTGAGGAGGTCCCCACCGCCGCCCTGCCCATCCCGACGGGCCCCCACCACCCCACTACCCAACCCGGCGGGCCCCCGCCGCTCCGCCCCTCATCCCGACGGTCAGACGGTAATGGACGTACCGTCCTACCGTCTGCCCGCCCGCCCGCCTGCCCGCCTGCCCGCCCTATCGCCTCCATCATCGGATCGTTCACGGAAATTCCGAACTCATTCGCGATTTTGCGGAAGCGATTGAGAATCGCGTCAGTGTACCTCTTGGGTACGATGCCGGCGCCACGATACGCGCGGCGGTATTTCGGATAGAGCTCGGGGAAGTTCTTCTCGATGATCGGTAAGAATCCGCGGTGTAGTGCGGGATAGAGCCGCAATGGTGATGGGTGGGCGAACCGACCTCCCGCGTCTTTCAGTGCCTGAACGAGCGCGCGAATTTGTGGGACGGTGTCGGTGATTCCCGGTAACACGGGTGCGACGATGAGACCGGCGTTGAGGTTCGCATCCGTCAATCGCTTCAACGCCTTGAGCCGAACGTGAGGCATCGGTGAACGTGCTTCAAAGAGCTTGATCAACCGTGTGTCTGTTGTGATCAACGAGATGTACACGCTCACGCGGTTGTTGCGTTGCAGTTCACGGAGTACATCGATGTCGTGACAGATTTGGGGACTCTTTGTGATGATGCCGATGGAGAGGTTCGATTCTTCCCGCAGTCGCGTGAGTACGGCACGTGTAATGCGGTATTGTCGTTCGGCCGGCTGATATGGATCGGTGGCGGTGCCGATGACGATAGGATGAATCTGGCCACCGGCTTGGCGTCGTCTTATGCGGGAGAGATCTCGCTCGAGCGCTGCAAGAACCGCATCTCGCTGCTTAACGAAAATGTGATGTTCGAATACCTCCCACTTTTCTGACTCGCGGAATCGCGAGAGGTCGGCATCTGATATTTGTCCATTGCCATGCATCCGCTCGATAGCATATCGGTGGGCGTATCGCGCATAACAATACGTGCAACCGAACTCGCACCCGATGTACGGGTTGATTGACCAGAATCCCATCCCCGTACTCTCGGGCGAGTTCACGATTGCTTTGACCCGATGCTCCACAAAGGTCACCCCACGCATGCGGGTGTCGAGCACCCGCAAACTCGGCGACGGTGACACTGCGGTTGGGAGAGGAAACAGCTCTGTTTGATCCACTATGAATTCTCACGCGGCTCAGCTGCACCGCCCCCAGCCACAAACCGGGCAGAAGTAACAGGCCGACGCCGGATGGACGGGCCCGCCGCAATCGGGGCACCTGCAGACAGCAGACCGGGAGGATGGATCGTGTGCCTCTTGGGGGCGATTGCGGCGGGGCCATCTCGGAACGAATCGAGTGGGCATCAGTTTCGGGGTTTGTTCGGTCATGATACCGAATATACACCGAAAGTACCGTGAGGCAAGTGATCGCTATGTTACTTAGCGACAAGTAGTTACATTAGACTGTGATTTCTATCGGGACGCGTTTCGTGCACATGCGGAACTCTCTGTGCTTCATCCCAGCGATCCCCCAAACCCCGAATCCCACCCATGACCCCTAGTCCGGGTACACTCCCGCAGACTTCGCCGTCGTGGCTTGCACACCCCTTGTCACGTGCGGCTCAGGTCGGGACGCTCCTGTACGTCTTCTTGGTTGGCGTCAACGGATTGGGGAAGGGATTCGAAGCGCTGAGCGGCCCATTGGTCGATTCGTTCTTCGCCGCGACAGAAAACCCATTCACGGCGTTGATGGTCGGCATCCTGGCCACCACGCTGGTGCAGAGCTCCTCGGTGACGACCGCCACCATCGTTGCCTTGGTCGCCGCGCCCGACAATCCGCTACCGATCACCAACGCCGTGCCGATGATCATGGGCGCCAACATCGGCACCACGGTGACCAACACCATCGCGGCGCTCGCCCACATGGGCCGGAAGGAGGAGTTCCGCCGGGCGTTTGCCGTAGCGACCTGCCACGATTTTTTCAACTTCATCGCCGTGGCCGTGTTGCTCCCTCTCGAGTTGCTCACCGGGTTTCTCGAGAAGACGGCGAGCGGGCTGACCTCGTTGATCGGTGGATTTGGTGGTGCCGTTTACGATAGCCCCATCAAAGGCGCGATCAAAGCAGGCAGCGCCCCGATTCAGGGCGCGATCGAGGCCGTGGTGGGTCCGTCTCAAGTCGGTGCTATCCTCTACATCCTAGTGAGTGCGGTTTTGATCTTCGCGGCGCTGCTGCTGATCATCAAGGTCATGCGGTCTGTGATATTGACGCGGGTGGAATCGATCGTCTCGCGAGCATTCGGCCGCAACGCGCTGTTGGCCATGATCGTGGGTGTGGTGGTGACCGTGATGGTGCAATCCAGTTCCATCACGACTGCGCTGCTGGTACCGTTGGCCGGCGCGGGAATTCTGACGCTGACGCAGGCGTTCCCCATAACGCTTGGTGCAAACATCGGCACCACAATCACTGCGCTGTTGGCGGCCCTCGCGGTAACGGGCCCAAATGCCGCCGCGGGTCTTACGATCGCGCTCGTGCATTTACTCTTCAATCTGACCGGTACGGTGATGATCTACCCGGTCGTACAGATTCGCAATATTCCGCTGATGGCGGCCCGAAAGTTGGCGGACGTTGCCGTGACGTCGCGCAAGTGGGCGCTGCTCTACGTGGCACTCCTCTTTTACGGCTTGCCGGCTGTATTTGCGATCTTGAATAGGTTCTTCTAGTAGTCTGGAGGTACTAATGTTTCGTGAACTATTGAGCATCTTTCGCTCGGACGAGCCGCTGGGTCGCATGGCCGCAAATTTCTCGCGGATGCTCAAGCTTGCCAATGAACTGACCGTCAAGGCTGGAGACATCTACTTCGGCGATCGGCCCACTCCCGACGAGCGGACCGAGGTCTATAAACGTGATGTGAAGGTCAACAAGCTGGAGCGCAAGATCCGCAAGCAGGTGATCGCCCACCTCTCCGTGCATGGCACTTCGGCCGATCTGCCGTACGCTCTCGTGCTGATGAGTCTGGTTAAGGACGCGGAGCGGATTGGCGACTACGCCAAGAATCTTGCGGAGACGCTCGATGTTGCTGGAGTGACGTTACCCGACGACGAATTGGTGGGCGAGTTGCGGGAAATCCGTGCCGGTGTGGAATCCGCCCTTGCCACGGCTGGGGAGGTTTTTGCGAGATCGGACCAGGAAGCGGCGATCGATCTTATTCGGCAGGGAAGAGACATCACACACCGCTGTGACGTTCTGTTGACGAGAGTGGCACGCAGCGATCACAATGCAGCGACCACGACGGCGCTTGTGTTGGGTACGCGCTTCTACAAACGGATCGGCGCGCACCTGCTCAACATCCTCTCATCGGTGGTGATGCCGCTGCACAAGCTGGATTACTACGACGAGAAATTGTTGGAGGGAGTAAAGGACCGAAGCTAAGCCTTTCGGCAGGATCCGGTTCCGTTGCCGAAAATCGCTGCCTCCAACGTCACTATCGGCGTCTCCGCTCTGCTCGTACCCCACCGGCCGAGCCAGTCGCGGAGCATGACACGCGCATTTCGATGCCGCAGCACGGTATCGAGTTCGCGCTCGGCTCCCAGCCTCACCCCGTGTGTGAGTTCATCGAGCATGGCGTCCAAGGTGTCGAGCTCACTCACCCTGCGGGCAGTTCCCGCTTTCGCCGCGCGGTGAAGTACGGCTCGAACGAGCCGTCTGTTCGCGGGGTTCATCGGGCCGAGTGTCGCGTGGCTCAGCCGAACACGCACGATTTGGGCCAGTGCTCGTTGCAGTTCCGCGGCCGGTAGAGTGGGGGCGGGGCGTGCCTCGAGAAGGCGATTCAGCAACTCGCACACCTCGACGAAATCGGTAACCGGTTCCGGCGGTGACCCCGTTATCGCCAGTAGATCGGGTATGCTGTGAGGCCCGATCGTCCAGCGCAGGGCGAAAACAGCGGCGTTGGGCGCGTGCACCACGGCAAAACAGTGGGTGTGACGGGTAGACTGGATGCTCGCTCCGTGCCGCTCGCGTGCTTCCAGGGATTTCCCGAGGATCTTTGCCGTACCCACAGCGCTCGTAACTGCGACGCCCAACTCCCTCTGATACGCCACCTTTGCCTTGATTCGATCGCGCAGCCGCAGGCGACGCTCCAACTCTGGCGGAGGAACGAACCACCACACGTCCACGTCTTCATGCAGCGATCCAAGGCGTGCTATTCTCCCGATGCGTTGCTGCAGCCGGAGGGGATTCCAAGGCAAATCGAAGTGCACGACGGCGTTGGCGTCCTGCAAGTTCAACCCTTCGCTCACGAGATCGGTCGCAATCAGTACGTCGACCTGCATGCTCGTGGACGGCGGTGGAGCTTTCCTGGCGAAGGGAGCGAACAGTGCCAGGGCCGTCTCGGTCGAAACGGCACCCGATGCGATTCTGGCGCCGCGGCCCGTAACCACGGCAGTCCGATGCCATTTCAGCGTGGCCGCGAGCGAGTGCGCGGTCGCCACCGCAGAGCAGAAGACGATCGTCTTCACAGCCCCTGCCCCTCTGGCAGCGCGACGCCCGATCAACAACTCGCGTAGGCGAGCGGCCTTGGGATTTGAATTGCTGCCCTCGAGCAACGCGATGATGTCGCACACACGGCGCTGTTCGCCGTCCAGTGTCGCGACCGACAGAGGCGTGGCGGGATCTGCGATGAAGTCGAGTGCCAATTGATCCTCGTCGATCAGGCCGAATAGGCGACGCGACTCCCGTCTGGACAATGGCTCGCCGCGTTTCGCCCCGGCGATCGCGCGTTCGAGATAGGTACGGTGCCGTCGCAGGCACTCGATGCAGGCGGAAGCCGACGAGGACAGGCGGTGATGGATGTGCATCCGGAGAAGCTCCGAAACATTACCGCTTTGAAACGATGGGAACTCGAGGTGATCGATCGACGTGAGAACTTCGTCGAGTAGTTCCTGCCGGAGTGGGGGAGGTGCCAAGGGGATCTGGTCGATCGCGTTGGGTATTTTGCTGCTGCCCACGCCGGCCGTGTCGGGAGATCGGGCGATGATGGCCGGAGCGAGCCCGGTGATCACGGAGGCTCGATTGGGTTGATGCAGTGCTTGTTCGAGGGAGCGGACTCCGAAGAGGCCGAAAGCGTGATCGGGAGCGAACAGGCGCACGAGCCCGAGGAGGTCTTGAGGCTTGTTCACAACCGGTGTTGCCGTGAGGAGAAGGACGTGTGCCTGGCGCGAGCCTCTTGCGAGTGTGTCGTATCGCGCGGTGGAGGTGTTCCGAAACCGGTGTGCTTCATCGACGATGATCAAATCGGACGGAGGGATCGGCTTGCGCCGACTCAGCGATTCGTGGGATTGCACCGTGATCGGCACACCGACGCTCTGGCCGACGCGTTTCCACTGGGGAACGAGCACTCCTGGAGACAAGACCACGACAGCGGTGTAACGGGTTGCGGCGGCGAGGCCCACGTACGTCTTGCCCAACCCAACCGCGTCGCACAGCAGCGCACCGCCGAATATCTGCATGGATCCGGCAATCCTCTTCGCTGCATCGATCTGGTGAGGGAAGAGCCAATCAGGTGGCTCCCAGTCTTCCAAAGCCGGCCCGAGGAGCGCGCGCCGCAGGGTGGCTTCCAGTTGCCTCGGGGCGGCCCGCTCGCCGAGCCGGAGACACCATTGCAACGGTTCGCGAACCTGCCTTAGCTGTTCAGCAATGAAGCCGGGCATAACGGCGCAGGCGGTCGGCGGCCGTTGGGCCCAAGCCGAGCGCTTCCGCGACCGCCTCATCGAGGTCGTCTTGATTGAACTCTCCGCTGTTGTGGTACCGGCGACTGAGGAGTGCGAGTGCGTCCGAGCCGGGGGTGTCGCCTGGGACTGGAAGCTCCGCTGCTACCCTGGCGTTGACCCTGCGATAACCGCCGCGAGCCTCGTCGGCCGTGGCCGCGATGAGCGCGCCAGCAAAGCTGGAATTCATTACGGCGGAGATCACTAGTGCAGCGTTCGGGTTTGGCGCAGAGCTCACGTAGCAACTGTTGAGCGGCAGTGAGGGGTTCGGTACGGTGTGGTCGAGCGCGACGGCGGTCGGCCGCCGCGAAATGTCGGACCATACGACCCGGTGCTTCGCAAGGACGGCCGGCAAGCGGAACAGCGTCCAGAGGGGCCCGGCATGATAGTCCGCGCGCTTCGTAAGGGGGCGCTTGTGGGTTGCGGCATACGCCGCCGCGCGCGGCGGGAGGGACTTCCGCACCTGGCCCGTACCGTCGTAGCCCCAGAAAACGATTTTGACCGACGTGGCGGTAAACGGCCTGACGTCGCGACCCCGAACGATTGGCCGGAGCAGGCTCGCTTCAATCTCGACGACCTCGTCGCAAAACCGTACGCGGCTGAGACGACCGAGGCGCTGCACCACCTGTCCCACCAAGATTCGATCCGCGCCGGTCTTCAAACCCAACGCAGGAGGCGCGATTTGGCCGAGCGGGACGCCGCAGCCACGAAACTCTTCGATCGCGGAGCGCAGGGGGTCGGGAACGAGGATCCATGGGCCGGCCCGGGCCAACGAGGATTGCCGCAGCGTGGTAGCGGCTCCGAACCCGAGTCGGACGGAGTGCCGAGCTCTCGGCGGGCGATTCCTCAACACGACCGCGAGCGGATAGGTTGTTGCCCCGAAGCGCGCGGCTTCGGCCTCTGGCACACGGTGGATGTAACTGAGTGTGGTTTCACGGACGAGGTGCGAGCGCACCGCCTCCCCGTATCCGGCAGTGGCGACTTTGCTAGGCATGAGCAGCGCGACAGTACCCCCCGGAGCGGCGAGCTCGAGCGCCCGCTGCAGGAACGCGATGGATAGATCGGGGAGATGAGAGAACCCTCGAGCCTTGGCGCAGCGCCAAAGGGAGAATCGCGTGTTCAGCGTGTTGCGCATTCCAACCGGTATCCGCTCGGCACGTACCCACGGTGGATTGCCGATCACGATCGAGAATCCACCTGCGCGCATCGTCTCCGGAGCGTGCACTTCGAACGAAAAGAAGGGAACGGCGCCATCTCTAGTGGCGGTCAGCGCACTCCGCAGTGCGCGTCGGTGCGCTCGGAGCCGCACGTAGAAGCGCCGCTGCGCGGTGGAAAAGCCGCTTCGGTTTCCAAACAAATCACGGCTGCGCGCGGAGCCTGCGAGATCCCGTAGTGCATCCTCGACCTGTTTCATCAACCGGTTCAATAGCAACTCGGCCAGCGACTGCTCCGCTGAGCGGAGTCTGGCGATTGCCGGTGGTTGGTCGGCGCCCCGGGCAGCGAAGAGAGCTGCGCGCGCTTTGGCAACTGCCCGTCCCTGCGCGCTTGGGGCGGGAACGGGTCTGATGTCTCCCCCCAGTGCCGCGGTTGATGCGATGGGGTCCAATATCGAGTCGCCTTGCCTGATGACCCCGTCCAAGTTCGGCAGCGGTTCGATCCGATCGATTTCGGTGGTAGGATCGTCGGCGATCACGGCCAGCCAGAGCCTCAACTCGGCCAGGCGCACAGCGACGGGATTGAGATCCACTCCAAAGAGATTGTCCCGCAGAATGCGCTGTCGGAGTTGCAGCCGGCGTCTGGGATTACTGTTGCCCTCTAGCGCGAGATGCATCGTGCAGAGACACTCCAGCGCGCCGAGCAGGAATGCGCCGGACCCTACCGCTGGGTCGAGAATCCTCAGACGGTGCAGCCTGCGCCGCACAGGCGATCGCAGGGCAGCGTCGATCTGCTCGCACCGGACAATCCGAGCGACCTGCTCGTGGGTCAGCAGATCGCCGTCGCCTAGGGACGTCTCGATCGCCGCGTCAACCATCTGGCGCACCACTGTCTCGGGGGTGTAGAAGGTGCCCGTGTCGAGACGAGTACCCGGCTCCATGACCCGCTCGAACACATGGCCCAACATGTCGGGCGCGATCGCGTCCACCTCGTCGGCCTCGCGCACGCAAAACCGGAATCGCTCGAAGAGGCGGGTGAACACGTCTCGCCAGACGGCATTGGAAAAGACGGCCCGCAGACGCTGCTCCACAGGGTACTGTTGGAACAGCCCCCCATTCAGATATGGAATTCGTCCCAGGTGATCCACCTGCCGGCGCAGCGCCGGCGGGCGGTTCAACATCTCGAAGAACAGAGGATTCAGAAAGGATCGATGGAAATGACGTCGGGTCGCTAGTGCGTCGTCGAGCAGCATGGGCAGATAGTCGGGATTGTGATCCAGCCATCCCTTGGCTTGCACAAAGTAGAGAAACAGCAATCGCGTAAGGGGCAGGAGGGCGGCCATTCGGCGATCGCTCGCCGTGCCGTCGTTGCCGAGGCTCGCTGCCATGCGCTCGAGCACGACGCGAAACGCTGCGTAGAAACGCTCACCAGCAATTTCGGTTGCCAGCAGCTCTTCGACACGAAGGGCATGGGCCAGACCGTTGGAAGACGGTCTCGGACGGAACCGCTCCAGGTGCTGAAGCGTGGCGGACGATGGATTGTCGAGCGGTACGACCAACAGCCGGTTGACGCCCGGGGCACCGAGGCGCGGTGCGGTCAGCGCGATTTCGTTTGGCGCTCCCACCGCGACCGCGAGTGCCCGGGCGGAGCAACCGGCTAGTGACCGGGCGAGCGCACGGGCGCGTTCGCGCGGTGCGCTTGCATCGACGGCTATTACCTGGAATCCCTTCCATCGCGCCACGACGGTAGCCTCGTCGTCGTAGGGGCTCTCCGCTGCGGTGTATCCCAGCTCCACGAATAGTTGTGACACATCGCGTGCGCAGCGGATGTTGTTGAGTACACTCTTGAGCATGGTCGGACCCCGCTGAGTCTCGGCCATGGTATGCGGTTTGTAGGCGGGGTACTGCGCCAAATTGTTGCGTTGCGTAGCAAAATTGCGCAGAACAAGCACCGACGCAGGGCGCACGAGCGAGTAGGGTCACCGTTGCCGTTCTCACCGCGCAATTTCTTGCGGTGAGGGGGGTGTCCGTCCATGTTAGGAAGCCGTAGGGGAGTCTGAATCTGGAGGATCATTGTGAGATATTTGGCACTGACGCCGTTGCTAGCGGTAATGACGTTCGTTTCGTGTGCTGAGCCCCCAAAGGGCGTGATCGATTGGGAAGCCGTGGCTGAGACGATTACGCAGCGGATGAGCTTACAAAGCGGAGAGAGGGTTCTATTGCTCGGACGAGCCGGCCAGTTCGATGACCTCGTGCCGTCCCTGCGAGCCGCGGTCCAGGCAGCGGGTGCCGTTGACTTGGGTGCCTTGAGTGTTTCCTCCGAACGCTTTGCCGGTTCTGTGAGTCCTTTTCTCACGCTGGCCGAGACCGGCGACCGCGCCGCCTTAAAGGAGCTGTTTCGCGATGTCGATATCGCCGTGATGCTTCCGGGAGCCGCGCTGTCTGACCCCGCTTACGCCGCCATGCAGGACCTATTGGGCGAAGGTCACGGCAGAACGATCCACTTCCATTGGAGTGGCGCCTACGATCTCAATGGCAACGCCATTGCCGTGACTGACGTGGTAAGCGCGGCGTACCAGACCGCCCTGTTGGAGACGGACTACGCGGCGCTGTCGGCGTCGCAGGAATTCTTCGAAAGCTCCGCACGCGGCGAAGAGATTCACGTAACCACCCCACGCGGGACCGACATCCGGTTTCGGATCGGCGATCGTCCGGTGACGAAGCAGGACGGCGACGCGTCGGCTCAACGGGCGACGCAGGCCCGCAACCTCATCGACCGCGAAATAGAACTTCCCGCCGGAGCGATCAGGGTGGCGCCCCTGGAGGACACGGTGGAAGGGACGATTGCGTTCCCCCCATCGGTTTGGAACGGAGAGACGGTCGAGGGACTGAAGATGTACTTCAAACGGGGCAAGGTCGTCCGCGTCGAGGCGAATCGTGGGCTCGCGGCCGTAGAGGCGGAGTTGGATGGTGCGGGAACGGCCGGCCGCTCGTTCAGAGAGTTCGCATTGGGATTCAATCCGTTGCTCGCCATTCCGGACGCCGATGCGTGGATTCCGTACTACGGGTATGGAGCGGGTGTCGTGCGGTTGTCGTTGGGAGACAACTCTGAATTGGGGGGAACGGTGAGCGGGGGCTACGTGCGATGGAATTTCTTCACCGACGCAACCGTGACGGTCGGCGGTAACACGTGGGTGGAGGACGGGCAGCTCTTGAGTAGGTGAGGCCCGGTCGAACGGAGCGTCTTCGAGGCGACTGGCTCAGGGAATCACTGACACCTAAGGCTGTGTCAAAACTCGTCAATCGGCGACCGCCTAGAACACCTACCTTACACTCGCCAGGAATCGGTCGAGTTCGCTGTTGAACTCATCGGGTTTGTCCATATGCAGCCAATGGCTCGTTCCCGAGATCAGCTGACTGGGCAGATTGGGGATGACGTTGTGCAGGCTGGTTGGGAAGTTGTTGAGATCAGAAATCACCGTGAGCATGGGACCCGAGAAAGGCTCGAGCTTCGCAACGGGGTCGAACGCCGCGATGCTTTTGAACGCGCCGACGATCGCCTCCTGAGAAGTTTGGCCGAGCGCGCTCAACACGGACTCGCGGACCGATGGGGCAGCATTCGTGAGGATGCCCTCGTAGTAGGCACCGGCGGTCACATGGAAGGATGGCGACTCCAGAAACTGAACGAGCATGTCGATCTGCATACGGACCGAGCGCTGGTCGCCGATCGGATCGACGAAGAGCAAGGCACGTACCTTTTGCGGGTGCATTCCGGCGTACACGGCGACGGCGCCGCCTCCGAAGCTGTGGCCGACCAATACGAACTCTTCCAACCCCAACCCATCGACCACGGCCTGAATGTCTCCGGCCGCGCCCTCCAGAGAGTAGTCTGCGCCGGCCGGACTGTCCGACTCGCCATGCCCTCGGAGATCGAACGCCACCGCTCGCCGCGTACGCCGCACGTGCGACAACTGATCGCTCCACTGGGATCGGTTTCCCGCCAATGAGTGCACGAATACGACTGGAACGCCGCCATCGCCGCCGTCGCTGACGCGCAGTCGGCCCACGGGTCCATTCACCCAAAGCGTTCGCTCTCCTCCCGCCTGCGCGACGGCCACCCGGGGAAGGCTCGCGGCTGCGACGGCCAAGAAAAGGATGCCGGCGTAGATGAGATGTTCGTGCTTCCGCATTCCGCTTTCCTTACGCTCCTTACCGCGGGTTGGGTTGCCGACGGGGATCCGTCTGCTCGATGCGTGACTCATTTACCCATTAACCCCCGCGCATGGTGGAGATCCATGTCGAGGGCGACTTGTGGGGGCCACCCCGCCGTATCGAGGCAGGCTTGGATGGATCTTCGCTCCTCTTCCACTTTGGTCTGGGTCTCTTGGCTCACCAGACCCGCACCGATTGCGTCTGCGAGTTCATCTTCATCCAACCACGATTGAGAACCGTCGGGAGTCATCCAGTGGTCCAAAAACAAATCGGTGCTCGCCCACGAGTCGCCACGCATCTCCACCGGCGTGCAGAAGTTCGTGTACCAACCGGTGAGCGTGTCATCGGCGAGGTGAAAGCGGCCGATGTCATGCCATGCGCCCGGGAACACGAACCATAATAGGGCAGAGCCCGGTTCAACAGCGACTTTCCCATCGATCATCAGAGGTTTTCCACGGTAATCAGCCATCAACAAGATCTTCACGTCGGGCTTGTCGGCCACGAGCCAATGCTCGTACCGTTCCGAGCCTTTCCCGGGACGCGAGTAGGTGTACTGAATGAGTCGCGACATGCCTCAGCGTCTTTGTGCGCTGCTATGTCTAGTGTCTTCCATCCAAATATTTTGCCAAGAACGCTTCGGCGGCGGCGTGAAACTTGAGGTTATTCTCCGGCTTGGCAAATCCGTGTCCTTCAGCTTGAAACAACAAGTGTTCATAGTCGATGCCGCTCTGCCGCATGGCGTCGGCTGGAGTCTCCGCCGGCGAGAAAACGGGTGGTGGCGCAAGTTTTCCTTCGACGAGGGACTACTGCCTCGATCCCCGGGCGAGCGGCTCGATCACTACCGTCGTCATCATGTGCCCGGTGATGTTGACGGCGGTGCGGAGCATGTCGGGAATACGATCGACGCCGAACAACACTCCGATACCTGCGAGCGGTACGCCTGCGGCGTCCATCGCGGGCGCGAGCGTTACGAGGCTCGCACTGGGAACTCCTGCTACCGTGAGTGAGACGAGAAACGTCGCGATCACGACGCCGGCGATACTGGCGAGGGGAATCTGCACGTCATACATGGCCGCGAGAAAGATGATGGCGGTGCTCTGAAACAAAGCGCTGCCGGCCCGGTTGATCGCGGCTCCGAGCGACAGGACGAGACCGGCGACGGCTTGGGAAACGCCCAGCTCTTGCTGTGCGTTGTCCAACATCGCAGGCAGAGCCGCGGCCGAGCTCGTCGCACCGGCTCCTATCGCAACCGGTCCGAACAACGCACGGATGAATCGCCCGCTGTTGATTCCACCCAACACGACGACCAACGGCATGTACACCGCAGCAACGAAGACCGTGAGCCCGACCGCCACCGCCAAGATGAACACGGAGAGGCTCTGCAGCATGGCCCAACCCGAGCTTGCGACCATCGGTGCCGCGAGCGCGAACACCCCCACCGGGGCGGTCCACAAAATCCAGTGCACGAGCCTGATGAGCGCGGCTGTAATGGCCTCGGCCAACGCCAGGAGCGGTGCCCTTTGCTCGTCAGGCAGCGCTCCCGCCGCTGCTCCGAACAGTACGACGAATACCACAAGCGGCAGGAGTGCCCCGCTCGCCGCGGCCTCGAACGGATTGGCGGGGATGAGGCCGAGCAGGAAATCGACGGCGCCTGGGAGTTCTCGTGCGACGTCTTCCCCGGCTGGGAACTGTGCGGTGACCGGGGCGATCGCCAGAGCCAGCTTCATCGTGACGATGCCGATGACGATGGCCACGAGCGTCGTGGACCAAAACACCAAAAGGGTCGAGCCCCCCATTTTTCCGAGCTTCTTGGGATTGCCCAGCGTGGCGACACCTGTGAAGACGGTCGCGGCGACCAGGGGAATCACAACCATGCGGAACAAGTTCACGAATGCAGTGCCGAGGGGTGCGATTCCCTCGGCCAGGGCCAGCAACGTCTGCGAGCCGGTTAGTGCGGCAAGCAGCCCAAACACGAGGCCGGCAACCAGTCCGAGGGCAATCGCAATCTGGACGTTCATGTCATGCTCGGGATTTGAGCTCTGCGAGATCGTGCTCGAATTGGTCTAGTCGCTCTTCGATAACGGTGTCGTCGGTTTCCGTTGCTCCGACCGGAATGCCCTGCCGTTCGAGCAACGACTCCACCAGCGCATCCGTATATCCGACAACAGCGTGCGATACGCCCATGTCCAAGAATCGGTTGAGGCGCAGCACGCCGGCCATCGATTGCCGGGCGGGTAGGGCGGCCACCAGCTCCGAGAGGTGCCGGATCAGCAGCTCGCGAAGGTATTGGAATTCCTCGACGATTTCGCCCGCCGCCAAGCCGCGCTGGGCCGCCGTCTGTCCATACCATTCCGACGCGTTGAGCCACAACTCGGTGGACTCGCGGCGCAATGGGCCGGTCATCTGGAGGAGAAGATCCAGTAAGAGCGCGACCTGGCGCTCGATGGTCTCACGCCTAGGATGTTGGACCGAGCTGAGCCGACTGACGATCCAGTCCACCCACTCCGCCTGAATCTTGTCGCGGCCCGCCGCCAAGATTCGACCGACTGCAGCGAGCGCGGGTGCGGAGGTTTTCATAGAAGTTTCACTGGAGGTCCTGCCGGCGAAGGTCGCGGAGCCCCATCGGAGGAGGTTAAAGAAACCACATGGCAACCGTAATCACCACCACCTTTGAACTCCGCGGCGCCGACGGTGGCCCGCTCCGTGGGGACGCTAGGGCCGCGGAAGGAGGCCGTGGGAGGCCGGCCGTGGTCATCTGCCACGGCTTCAAGGGATTCAAGGATTGGGGTTTCTTTCCGCACCTTGCGGACAGATTGGCGAAGGCGGGGTTCACCGCCGTGTCGTTCAACTTCAGCGGGAGCGGAGTCGGACCTGACGGACAGAGTTTCTCGGAGCCCGAGCGGTTCGGTCACGCAACGTTCTCCAACGATCTGACGGACATTCAGACCGTGTGCGACGCGTTGCTCGGGGGGACGCTCGTTGAGGGGTTGGCAGTGCCAACGAAACTCGGATTGTTCGGGCACAGTCGTGGAGGCGGCATGGCCGTCATTCACACCGGCGGCGCGTCTCGCGTAGAGGCCCTGGTTACATGGGCGGCGATTGGCCGCACGCATCGGTGGCCCGAGGCAACCATCGCCGAGTGGAGACGCGACGGGAAGATCGACATCGTGAACGCCCGTACCGGTGATGTGCTGCCACTGTACACCGACTTGCTCGACGACATCGACGCCCACGGCTCCGAGCGGCTCGATCTGATGGCTGCCGCCGGTAGCGTCAGCGTTCCGTGGCTCATTCTTCATGGGGAGGCCGATGAGACGGTGCCGATCGCCGAGGCGGAGGCTCTGCGTGACGCGGCCGGCGGCCCGGACGTGGTGATGAGGGTCGTGAGTGGAGGCACCCACACGATGGGGAGCAAGCACCCGTGGGCCGGGTTGACTCCGGAACTGAAGTTAGCGATGGGAGAAACGGTGGCTTGGTTTTCCAGGTACTTGATATGAGGAGCGAACCGAGCCGGGCCGCTCTCACTTGTGGCTAGAGGCCGGCCGCGTACAACTCCTCGATTTCGTTTGGCTTGTCCTTCTCGGCTAGCGGAAGTTCCGGCAGTCGTTCCCGGCCGAGCCAGGCACGAGCAGCGGCGATCACGGCGACAGCCAGCACTCCAACAGCTAACTTATTCCAGATAGGTCCCTCCGCTCTCGAATCAGGCACCCTTAACGACCGCAACCAAATATACATAAGTCCGGTGCCTACGTCTGCTGCAATATCTCGACAAGCCGCGTTCCAAATCGGTGACGCATGACCGCTCCCTTCGATGTCATCAAGGTGCGACTGCGTGCCCAGCCCCCGCAGCGCGTTCATCGGCCGGATGCGCGGGAGGCGGCTGTCGCGTTGATACTGGCGCCCGGCGCCGGAGAAGAACTGGAACTGCTGCTCATAGAGCGGGCGGAGCGTTCCGGAGACCCCTGGTCGGGGCAAATGGCGCTGCCCGGAGGTCGGCGGGAAGAAACCGACGAGGGCCTACTCGACACCGCCAGGAGAGAAACCCGGGAGGAAACCGGCATAGAGCTTCCACCCAACTCCCTGCTCGGCGAACTGGACGACCTTTTCCCGAACATCAAGGTGCTCCCTGAGATCGTCGTGCGGCCGTTCGTGTTCGGCTTGGAATTCAGGCCGGCCGTCATCCCGACCCGCGAGGTGGCGGCTCACCTGTGGGTCTCGCTTCTCGAGTTGCAACAGCGCCGCCGACCGGCGGAGGTCGTGATCCGGCAGGAGAAACGCAAGGTGGACGCGTTCGTGTTGGGCGAGCGGGTGGTTTGGGGAATCACGTACCGCATCGTAGCAACTCTGCTTGGAATGAAGCCGTAATGCTTGTTTTTCATTGCGACAAGGGCTAATTTAGGCTGGCATAAATTTAGTTTTTTCCTCGTTAAGAGCGAGTTTCATCTATGCCCAACTCGGTGGACCGTCCGAGCCTGTCGCGTTCGATCGAGGATTATCTGAAGGTCATCTACAAGCTGGAGTTGGAGTCTGGATCGGCGCAGACGAGCGCCATCGCGGACGCCCTTGCGATCGCGCCGCCGTCGGTGAGCGGCATGGTGAAGCGCTTGGCCGACGCCGAGTTGGTGACGCACGTCCCGTACCGAGGTGTCGAACTCACCGAGGCAGGGCGGCGACAGGCCCTGCGAATGCTCCGGCGCCACCGGATCCTGGAATCCTATCTCATTGGACACCTCGGATACGACTGGGACGACGTGGACCGAGAAGCGGAGCGATTGGAGCACGCGGTGTCGGACGACCTGGTCGAGCGGATGGCTGTGAAGTTGGGCAACCCCACTCACGATCCCCACGGCGCGCCCATCCCATCGGCCGCCGGCACGATCGACCCGACGCGGTACCTACCGATGACCGAGATCGAAGTGGGCCACGCAGGACGGTTTCGAATGATCGGTGACGCGGATCCGGAGAGGCTGCGCTTCATCGCTTCGTTGGGTCTGCGGCCTGGCGCCGAGTTCCGGGTACTGGATCGGCAGCCATTCAACGGGCCGGTCACTATCGAGTTGGATGGCGACCGGAAAGAGGTGATCGGGTTCGCGCTGGCGAGTTCGCTGCAGTGCGAACAACTAGAGGAACCCACCCTCCCCTGAGCGTTGCTTGGGTGGGAAGCGTCATCGTGGTCAGGGCGCCTCGCCGTCAGCCACGTGCATCTTCGAGTCCTTTCAGAATCGCCGCGAGTCGGCGATCCCGCGCTCCCCGAATCATCGAAAGCTTCCCTTCGTAAGCGCGCTCGACGTCGTGAATCAATGCGTGCTGCTGATCGGGATCGAGTTGCTTCCAATCGGCGAGATCGGCCCAAATATTTTCGAACGTATGCAGCAGCTGCTGGAAGAAAACTCTGACGCCGCCGTCGCCCGCCGCTAGATGGTAGGTGAGATGCGGTCCGGCGGCCGCCCATCCGAGGGCCGGGCCGAGAGAGACCGCACGGTCGAGGTCGTCTACATCGATCACTCCGTTGAGGACCAGATCGATGGCCTCACGCCACATGGCTGCTGAGATCCTGCCGACCACGTTGCCGAGCACGGGTTTCTTGACCACCACCGGAATGCGACCGAGTGCGCGGAGCCATCCCTTCATGAGCTCGGTCAGTGTGCCGTCGGTGGCGGGTCCGGGCACCACCTCGACGAGCGGAATCAGCTCCGGAGGATTGAGCGGATGAACGATCATGCAGCGGTCTTGCCGCACCGCGCGGGCCACGAGGTCCTTGGTGGTGACCGCCGTGGACGAACTGGACACGACCCGGGCGTCCGGTGCGACGCTCTCGAACGACTGGATCAATTTTTGCTTCGCGCCGAGGTCCTCGGGTGTGGCCTCGATGATCCACTGTGCGTCGCGACATGCCTGCAGGAGACTCCGGCCGAGCGTCAATTGCCGGATGCCGTTTTCTACGGTCGCGGCATCCGCTCGGTGTAAATCGACCAACGCCCGGGCTCGGGCGGCGATCTCGGCGGGGGCTCCGTCGAGGGCAGACTCGCTGCTGTCGTAGAGTGCAACCGGCCACCCCGCTGCCACGATTAACGCCGCCCAGCCGCGGCCGATGTCGCCGGTCCCGACTACCGCGACTCGGACCTGTGCATCGCTCATGCTAGATCCTCCTGGTGAAATCGCTCGAACCAGCTTCGGCCAAACACGCGCGTCAGTAGGTGGCGCATCGCGTACACATCCACGTCGGTCGCCACCTGGAGCGGACGGGAGGACTCTCCCGGGCCCCCCCTTGTATGACCGCGATGCTCGCCTTCGTCAAGGTCGACGCGAATCGGGACCTTCTCGAAGCGCAGCATGCCGGGAGCAATCAACTCCCCGATCGTCAGCACGTCGTTGATCACGCACCCGTCGAGCCGCTCTTGACTGCGGTGGAATTCCACATAGAACCGCATCGCGCTTGCCAGCCAACGCGCCAACTTGCTCGACGATTGACCGATGTCGTCCACTTCACTCGACGATACGGTCATCTGTCTGGTGACGTCGAGTCCAACCATGTGTGTAGGGAGCTGGCAGCGCACCACCATGTCTGCTGCCTCGGGGTCGGACCATGCGTTGAAATCGGCCCATCGGTTGGTGTTTCCTCGCTCGCGGAGGCTACCGAACATGCCGATGTGCTGGGCGACGCGCCGTCTCACCAATGCCTCGTCCTTCTCGAGTGCAGCCGCGAGGTTCGTGAGGGGACCGAGCGTGACGAGCGTGACCGGGCGAGAAACCATATTGAGCACGTCGCACAGCACGGCGGGCCTGGCAGGGACGACGATCGGTGCGGGAGGATCGACCGGGGCGTAGCCCACACCGGAGACGCCATGCGTCTCCGGCGCGGTGGCAAGGGCACGGGAGCGAGGCCGGTCGGCTCCTGGGAAGATGGGGATGTCCCTACGGGCACTGAGCCGCAGAATCGTTCGGGCGTTCCGAGTTGTGACGGTCAGCGGCGCGTTTCCATAAGTTGTGGTGACGGCCAGGATCTCGATTTCGGGACACCGCGCAGCGAGCGCGAGCGCGACAACGTCGTCGATGCCTGGATCCGTGTCGATCACCACGCGCCGCGGCCATCTCACGGCCGTTCTGCGGGGTGCCGGAAGCCTGGCGTCGGGGAGGCCACGGTCCTAAGCTTGATTGGAGATGTGACTCCGAGGAGAGCACTTGATTGCGACATCACAGCCTGAAGCTCGACCGCTCGAACCCAAGAGGCAATATGCCGCGCTCATCGACGAGTTCGGAAAGGGCTGGGAAAAAGGCAAGAGCGACCGCATGGCTGGGGTATTTACCGACGACGCGGTTTTTCGGCCAGACCCGTTCGCCAACCCGCTTCGTGGCCGCGATGCGATCGCGGAATATTGGAAGGACATCCCCCGGGAGCAGGCGGAGATCGCGTTCAAAGCGGGGGAGATCTTCGTGGCCGGACCATGGTTCAGCGTAGAATTCCGCTGCCGGTTTCGGCGGAGACGAAGTGGCGAGTGGATGGACGTCCGCGGGGCCCTCTACTGCGAGACGGAGGAGGGGAGAATCTCTGAAATGCGGATGTACTGGGATCGCAAGACCGCATCGCCAGAAACGTAGTGTCGGCCTTTCACCTTGGTACTCAGAACTGGAGCTACCGAGCGTGGGTGGGGCCCTTCTATCCGCCTGACACGCCCAAGGCGGATATGCTCCAGTGGTACGGCAGGATGTTCTCTACGCTCGAGGTCGACGCAACGTTCTATGCGATTCCGGCCGAACCGATTATCGGCGGGTGGTTAGCGAAAGTACCGAGCGATTTTGTTTTTTCCCTCAAGGTGCCACAAGAGATAACGCACGGTCGTCGATTGGTGGGCTGCCAAGCTACTTTGGACAAGTTCGTCGACCGGGTGCGCCAGCTCGGAAACTCGTTGGGACCGATGCTCGTGCAGCTACCGCCAGATTTCGTACCCACACCGGAAACCAGACTGGCGCTGCGGAACTTCGTGGCGAGGTTGCCCCGCAACCACCGGTGGGCCGTGGAGTTCAGACACCCGGGCTGGCTGGACCAGCAAACGCTCACAACGTTGCGCGACCACAATGTTGCACTAACCTTGGTAGATGGCCGTTGGGTACGACGCTCACGAATGCTGGAGGCCGCCGCCGAGCCAACCGCCGATTTCTCATATGTGCGTTGGATGGGTTCGGATGTGCGGTTTACGAATTTTTCCCATCCGCAGCGGGATTGCGAGTCGGAGCTGGCGATCTGGGCGGACACGCTAAAGCTGCTTGCCGAGAGCGCCGAAACTGTGTATGGGTATTTCAACAATCAGTACCAGGGCCACAGTCCGCACAGTGTACGAGCTATGCAGCGCCTTCTCGGACAGGCGTTCGTAGAACCGATGGCGATCAGGACCCAAACGCAATTCTTCTCATTTAGAAACGCAACATGACGGCACGTCGAATCCTCTTCATTGATGATGACGAAGGCATCATTCGGGTACTGAACAAGTACTTCGAGAGTCGGGGGTATCAAACGTTCTCGGCCCTCACCGGCCGTGAAGGAATCAAAACCTTCCACAGGGTGTCGCCGGACGTGACGGTGTTGGATCTCCACATGCCGGACATCAGCGGCCTCAACGTGTTGGAAGAACTTCGTCCGAAGCGGCCGATGGTGATCATGCTCACCGGCGACAGCGAAATCGAGAACGCCGTGGAGGCGATGCGCCACGGTGCGGAGAACTTTCTCACCAAGCCGATCGAGCTATCCCACCTCGAGGCGGCTGTGGAGAAGGCCGCGGAGAAGGCATCGCTCAACCGCGAGAACATTGAGCTCCGATCCCGCATCACACCGAGCTTCAAACGCAACGTAATGACAGCAATCCTGTTCACGCTGATGGTCGCGGCGTCGGTTGCTCTGGGGTCTTTCATTGGAGGCGGACGACCGGGTCCCGAGGGCGCGCCGATTCCGGTGCCACTGAATCCGCAGGATACGGTGTTGGAGGTCGATGACGCACCGTTCCGTCCGGTGCCTAGACCCCCGGACCGGGGGCAGGGAAGGTTCTAGCCAATCGAGTCGGTTGGATGCTGGGTGTGCAGGACGTCGTCGAGCCCGTTTCGGACGTTGGTCACGGACGCTAGGATGAACGACATGCTCGCGCTTGGAAGACCCAGCCCTGCCCTCATGATGCTGGTTGCCGTGCTAGCCGTGCCGGCAGCAGCCCAACAACGCTCGGACGTGATCCTCGCCACCACGACATCGGTGAGAGATGCAGGTTTGCTGGCTCACCTGCTACCGCGTTTCGAGCGAACGACTGGTGTCACGGTTCGCGTGATTGCGGTCGGAAGCGGTCAGGCGATGGCCCTCGGACGCGGCGGTGATGCGGATGTCTTGATCCTACACGATCCGGAGGGCGAGCGCCGGTTCGTCGAGGACGGTTACGGGATCGAGCGCGAGCCGTTGATGCACAATCACTTCGTGCTCGTGGGCCCGACAGCCGATCCAGCCGGCGCTCGCGAGGCGGTGACCGCGGCGGCCGCGCTGGAGGTCATCGGCAGGGCGGGGGCCTTGTTCGTGTCACGCGGCGACCAGTCTGGGACCCATGTCAAAGAAGCGGCGTTGTGGCGGAGCGCGGGTCTGCAGACCGACCGAGAATGGTACAGAGAGTCCGGGCAGGGAATGAGCGCTACCCTCCAGATCGCGAACGAACTGCGGGCTTACACGATTAGCGACATTGGAACGCTGCTGGCTCATAAAGCGCCCCTGGATCTGCGCATTTTCGTCGAGGACGATCCAGCCCTCCTGAACCCCTACCATGTGGTTGTCGCCAATCCCGAGCGATTCCCGTGGGTAAACGCCGAAGGCGGCAGAGCTTTGAGTGCGTTCCTGCGCTCCCCGGACATTCAGTCCGTCATCTACCGGTTCGGGCGGGAAGAGCACGGCCGATCGCTGTTCCTGCCGGACGCGGTGCCGGCGGCCCGTTAGGCGCAGGCCGTTAGGACGGCGGGAAGGCCGTAGTCGGCCCCCTGCCCGCTGAGGGCCCCAAACCGCTTCCGCCCGGCTATTTTCCGGCATGCCGAATCCCCAGGTGGCTATCGTCCAGTTCCGCCCGGCCAAGGCTCAGTACGCTGCCAACGTGAAACGGATGGGAGCCGTCTTCACTCAGGCAGCGAACCGCGCCGCGCCACCTGACATCCTTGTGTTTCCGGAAGCGGCAACGTCGGGGTATTTCCTCGAGGGTGGTGTGCGCGACGTAGCCGTGCCGGCCGGAACACTGTTCGAGGATCTGCAGCTCCAACACCGCGAATCGCAGGCCCCACCGCTTGACGTGGTGGTGGGGTTCTACGAGAAATACAAGAACCACTATCACAATTCGGCCATGTACGCGTCGCTGGGAGGCGACGACGCGCAGATTCGCCACATTCACCGTAAGGTGTTCCTCCCGACCTACGGAGTATTCGATGAGCGCCGTTTCATCCAGCCCGGGAGCGGAGTGAAGGCGTTCGATACGAGGTGGGGCCGCGCGGGAATCGTGATCTGTGAGGACGCATGGCATTCGCTCATGCCCACTCTCGCGGCGCTTGACGGAGCCCGTTTCCTCTTCGTCCCGAGCGCATCACCCGCGCGGGGTGCGACCGCGGCTCGCGTCGTGGTGCAAGAGGACGGAGAGCCGTCCATCCCGGCCAGCCTCGAGCGGTGGGAGCGTCTCGCGCGGACCATCGCGGCGGAGCACGGCGTGTACGTCCTCATGGCGCAGCTGGTTGGCTTCGAGGGTGGCAAGGGTTTCCCGGGTGCATCGGTGATCGTAGGGCCCGATGGCGAAGTCGTGACCAGAGGTCCGTTGTTCGAGGAGTCGCTCGTGGTTGCGGAACTCAGCGATAGCGAGGTGACCCGAGTCAGGGCGGAGCAGCCGTTGTTGTCGGCCCTTCGCGCGGAGATGCCCAACCTGCTGAACTCGTTGCACCCAAACGGGCAGGAAGAACACGATTTTGATGACGGGAGTGCGACCGTCCCTGCCGGCGATACCGCGTTGGCAAACCTCAGTGTAACCGAGCAAGGTGCCGAGTCCGATCCACTCGCGATCGACCCCGAACTGCTGGAGCGCTGGCTCGTGGCATTTCTGCGCGAGGAGTTCACGATTCGTCGGAACTTCCAGACGGGCATCGTGGGTCTCTCCGGCGGCGTAGATTCGTCTCTCACGGCGTTCCTCGCCGCCCGAGCCCTCGGCAAAGAGAACGTGATTGGCGTTGCGATGCCGTACGCATCGTCTAGCAAGGAGAGCCTCGAACATGCCGCTTTGGTCGCGGAGCTGCTGGGCATCCCATTCGAAACAATTGACATCACGGCAGCGGTCGATGGCTATGCCGGGGCGACCACTTCGCCCCCAGACGAGACCCGGTTGGGTAACGTCATGGCCCGAGTTCGGATGATAACGCTGTTCGACCTTTCCGCGGCCCACACGGCGCTGCCGATAGGAACCGGAAACAAGACCGAGCGTTTGTTGGGATACTTCACATGGCACGCCGACGATTCCCCTCCCGTAAATCCGCTGGGCGACCTCTTCAAGACCCAGGTGTGGGCTCTGGCCCGCCACGTGGGTGTGCCTGAGGAAATCGTCTCGAAACCCGCCACAGCGGATCTCATTGTCGGGCAAACAGACGAACAGGATCTGGGCATCTCCTATGCGCGTGCGGACCTTATTTTGTGGCACTTGCTGCGGGGTGACACGGCAGAGGCGGTCGCGGCAGGGGGATTTGACAGCGACGAGATTGCCGTTGTGCAGAAGAGATTGGAGTCCACACATTGGAAGCGTCGTCTGCCCACCGTTGCGATGGTCAGCCAGACCGCGATCGGCGAGTACTATCTGCGGCCGGTCGACTACTGACGGCGTCCCCACCACTTACCGCGACCAATCATGGCTGAACGTGATCTTTCTCCGCGTCCCGTATCCGGGTCGCAGGCAGTGATGAGCGAACTCATGATGCCGCACATGGCCAACAACCATGGCAACGTGTTCGGTGGCGTGATCCTGTCGCTGGTCGATCTGGTGGGGGCGGTGGCCGCGACTCGGCACGCTCGCCAGCCGACGGTAACCGTGGCGATGGGTGGTGTAGTGTTCCACGAACCCATCCATCTGGGTGAACTCGTCACGGCGAGAGCAAGCGTAAATTTCGTCGGGCGCACGTCGATGGAGGTCGGGGTGTACGTCGAGGCGGAGAACCTGATCACCGGCCAACGGCGCCACACCAACAGCTGTCACGTTACATATGTCGCGATCGACAAGCGGGGCCGCCCGGTCCCCGTCCCGGGACTGATTCCCGAGACCGAGACCGAGAAGAAGCGGTACGTGCGCGCGGAGGCCCGCCGCGATCGGCGGCTGGCGCAACGCGCCGGAGGTAGTGGGTGACCCGAGTGGTCTGCGTTCTGAGCGGCGGCTCGGCCAAGGGGGCGGCTCATGTGGGGGCGATCAGGGCGCTGGCAGACTGGGAGCTGCAGCCGGCACACTTTGTTGGGACATCAATCGGAGCGGTGGTGGCGGCGAGTTTTGCCAGTGGCCTGCCGTACGAAGAGGTCCTAAGGCGTATTACTACGCTTACCCGGCGAGATTTCGCCGCGCTGTCTCCCCGCGCCTTGTTGGGCCCGTTTGCGAGCCACCTGTTTCAAAGTGGCGTGTGGCGGGAAGCCGTCGAGATGCTGGTGCCGGCCCGCGGCTTCGACGATCTCCAGACGCCGCTGACCGTGACGGCGGTTGACGCGCAAAGCGGCGATCTCGTACTGTTCGGCGCGGGAGGACGGTCACGGGTTCCGCTCGTGGACGCGCTGTGCGCGTCGTGTGCGCTTCCCTTGTATTTCCCGCCCGTGCGGATAGGTGACAGGCAGTACCTGGATGGGGGGGTGCGCGCCGTCTTTCCGCTCGATGTCGCTGCCCAATTCGATCCGGATCTCGTCTTTGGAGTCAACGTCGGCCCGACACTGTCCGGCGCAAACGGCACCAGTCCCGGATTGATCGGCGCCCACCGGCGAGCCATGCGTATCATGATGGCCGCACAGGCCGAGGAGGTCATCACTCGCTGGACGCGCGAGCGGCGAGACACGCTGGTGTTGGCTCAGCCTGTTTTGGGGGGTCGCACCACGTTTGCGGTGGAAGGTGTGGTGGGTTACGTCGAGAGCGGCTACCGCGCGGCATACCGCGCGCTGTGTGAATGGAGGCCCCGATGAGCGGTGAAACCCGCAGGCCCGTGACCGCGTTACCGTTGTGACCAGCGCGGCTGCGCGCCCGAGCGCTGTGATTCGGTGGATGGTAGTTTACTGCATGCGGCCCAGCCGAAGCGTATGATGCGGCAACCTAAACGCTGGATCGGACCGGGCGCCTTTGCGGAGGGTATGCGCCAGTGACTAAAGAGGAACCAGCGGTGAAGTTCTTCACGGTCGAGGAGGCGAACAACACGTTGCCGTTGGTGAAGCGCGTGGTTGCGGACATCCTTGCCGACCATGAGATCTGGGCCGACCGCATGCGGCAGTACGAGTTGTTGTCGGCTGGGGAGACGGGAGAGAACGGCGAGTCGGCTGCGCAAATTTCGCTGCGCGAAGAGGTCGACGGAGCGGCTCACCGTATCACCGGGTATTTGAAGGAACTCGCGCAGATTGGCTGTGTCTTCAAAGGGTTCGAGGTGGGGTTGGTCGATTTCTACTCCACACGAGAAGGGCGCGACATCATGCTTTGCTGGAAATATGGTGAAGCGGCGGTAGAGCATTGGCACGAGGTCGATGGAGGATTCGCCGGCCGTGTGCCAATCGAGTGTGAACCGGTTTCCGAGGGTGCCTAGCTCATGCTATTGATTCGTTTCGTACATTTCTTGGGGATGGCCCTGTGGATTGGCGGTATGGTGGCAGCGATGGTGCTGAGCGTGAGTGCTAGGTCCGCCACGGGAGCCGAACGAAACGCTGCCTTCAGGTGGGCTGGCCGCTTGTATTCGTTAGTGGTGGGTCCGGGTGCTCTCCTCACGGTTGTTACCGGTTTGGTGTTGACGATGTCACTCGCTCAGCGAGCGGGGAGCCAGGTGATGGCCCAGCCCTCCATTTGGGTCATGCAGGTCGCAGGGCTCGTTGCCGGGGTGCTGGTTCTCTTCGTGGCGCTTCCTACCTCGACCCACATGGCCCGCATGGCGGACGCCGCGGCCGACGGCGAGCTGCCGCCGGCGTTTGGGGGTATGCGGCGGCGGCTTTCCATGGTAGTGCACGTGGTCGCCGTGTTGGTGGTCTTGTCGCTCTTCTTCGTAGTGGTGATGTGATGATGCGCGATCGGGCGCGCGGAGCCACAAAGGGAAACTGAGGGTGGCCAAGATCCAAGTCGCGATGGACCCGAGGCGGCTGGTCGGCGGTGCGGTGCTCAACGGCGCACACCATGTCGGGCGCCTGTCCCTGTTCGTTTTCGAACTCATACGTGGATTGGTGGAATGGCGGATTTGGCTGCGTCCGGCCATCGAGCAAGCGGTCACCATCGGCTACGGATCTTTGTTCATCGTGTTCATTACTGCGTCGTTCGCGGGCGCTGTCACGTCGCTTCAAGCCGGTTATCAGATCACACCGGGCATACCGTTGTATTTTGCTGCTGGCGTAGTGGTCACCACTCTCATTTCCGAACTCGGGCCGGTGATGACGGCGCTCATCCTGGCCGGTCGTATCGGGGCCCGTAACGCGGCAGAGCTGGGCACGATGCGAGTGACCGAGCAGATCGATGCCCTCGAGAGTTTGGGCCGCTCGACCGTGACGCACGTGCTGTTGCCGCGTATCGTGGCGGTCGCGTTGATGGTTCCGGTGTTGAACGTCTTCGCCGTGGGCGTCTCGATCTTTGCCGGCTGGATTGCCGCCCAGGGGTCGATGGACATGTCCACCGCGGATTTTGTGTACGGTGCGCGATACTTTTTCAAGCCGTTCTATGTGTGGTATTCCCTCACAAAGTCCTTTTTCTTCGGCCTCGCGATAGGTATCGTCCCTTGCTACATGGGGTTTAATGCGACGCATGGAGCGGAAGGTGTAGGACGTGCCACCACCGGGGCGGTGGTAAGCGCGTCGGTGTTGGTGCTTTTACTGAACACGATCCTTGCCAGCGTGATGCTGGAGCCATGAGGAGATTAAAGATGAACCGGTCGGCGGCGCGCCTACTTGGTCCGGCGACCCGTCTTGCACACGGGACGGACGGGGCATTGCAGGCAACGGGGCGAGCGAGCCAGGCAGATCATGGCTCCAAGATCCATCAACGCCTGGTTGAATTCCCACGCGGTTCGTCCACACTTGGGTTGCAGGGCGGATGCCGTCTCCGTGATCTTGCGGCTCGCTGCGGCGTCGGTCGCACACCTGGTGTGAAAAGCTCGCCGGATTACACGTTCCACATTGGTATCGACGACGGCGGCGGGTTGCTCGTAGGCGAATGCGAGGACGGCGCCGGCGGTATACGCGCCGACGCCCGGCAAGCGGCGCAGCTCTGCAGGCCTCGTGGGGATCTTGCCGCCGTAGTCCCGCTCCACGGTTTTGGCCAACGAGTGCAGATTGGCGGCCCGGCGGTAGTATCCAAGACCGTCCCACGCCTCGCGAACCGCTTTGGGGCGAGCCTTGGCCAATGCCTTGATGGTGGGATAGCGGTTGAGAAACCTGCCGTAGTACTGCGTCACACGAGCGACCTGCGTTTGTTGCAGCATGAATTCCGAGACGAGCACGTGATACGGATCTCTGGTTCGGCGCCAAGGCAGGTCGCGGCCCTCGCGCCGAAACCACGCCAGAAGACGTCGCTTGAAGGCGAGGGCGTGGCAAGGAGGCTTCGGTGTGGTCATGGAGGGACAACGTACGCTGTAGACGGGCCAACGGGCAGAGCGGCGGACGGCCAACGCGGCCTGGCGATAGCGCGCGATGACGCTCGAAGGCGGATGGTCGGTCGTGACCGCTGGGTCGGGGTACGTCCGTGATCTCGCTCACGAACGTGCACAAGGCCTACGACGAGCTGGTTGTGCTCGCCGGGGTGGACTTCGAGGTACGTGCGGGAGAAACCGTAGCGTTGCTCGGCCCGTCGGGTGTCGGGAAGAGCGTGTTGCTGAAGCATATCAATGGGTTGATTCACCCCGATCAAGGCGATGTCGTGGTGGACGGCCAGAGTGTTCCCCACCTCAGCCGTAAGGAGCTCACGCGGTTCCGACAACGGGTGGGCTATGTGTTTCAGTACGGCGCGTTGTTCGACTCGCAAACCGTTTACGAGAATGTGAAACTGGGCATCACGGACGACTCGTGCGCTCAGGACGTTGGGTATTGCGGCGTGCGGGTCATCGAGTGCCTCGAGCTGGTGAACCTTTCGCCGGATGTGGCGAACAAGTACCCGGCGGAGATCTCGGGTGGGATGAAGAAACGTGTGGGAATCGCCAGAGCGATAGCGGGGCAGCCCACCTATTTGCTGTATGACGAACCGACGTCGGGACTGGATCCGGTCAACGCGGACATCATCGACTCTCTGGTCGCCAAGCTCCAACAGGAGCTTGGCGTGACGAGCGTGATGGTGACGCACGACGTGCGCGGTGCGTTTCGTGTGGCGGATCGGGTCGCATTGCTACAGGATGGGCGGATCCGCGCGATGGGGACGCCAGACGAACTTGCCTCGAGCGACGACCCAGTGGTACGGGAGTTTCTGGAACGCGACCGGCAAGGCATGATAGGCCCGAACGGGGACCGCTGATGGATCTGCATTACAAGCAGGAAGTTAAGGTTGGTTTTCTCGTCATCATGGCGGTCGTGGTGTTCGTCGTCGGCCTGACATGGCTATCCGGGGGGGCGCTCCTCGGCGGCCGGCAGATGATCGTGCAGGTAGTGTTCGCTAATGTGGCGGGCTTGAGCGCCGGCGATCCGGTGGAGGTGTCCGGAATGCGGGTGGGGCGCGTGTCGGACGTGCATCTGGAGAATGTGGGCCGCGTGATGGTCACGCTCGAGTTGACGACCGGCGCGTGGAGGCCTCGCATCGATGCCCGAGCTGCGGTCAAATCGATCGACTTTCTCGGGTCCAAGTTCGTCGACTATATACCGGGCAACTCAGACCAATTCCTCGCAGAAGGACAGATCATTGCGGGAGTGCACCAGACCGACGCGCTCGAAAACGCGAGGGAGATGGCCGATCAGGTCTCGTTGGTACTCATCGAGCTGCAGGCCTTCTTGGCGCCCACGGTGCTCGACGAGGTGAGGGCCACCTTGCAATCCATGCAAGGGGCGCTGAACGTCGTCGGCGACGTGGGTACGGGTTCGCTGGTGGACGATGCCAGCGCCGCGATGGGCACATTGCGGAATATCGCCGATCGCGTGGATTCACTCTTGGCGAACCCGGCGCTGGAGCGTTCGGTGAGTGGGCTCGATGAGGTCACCACGAGCCTGCAGGAAATGGCCGAGGGGCTTGCGGGGGCATCCGCGGCGCTGAGCGCGATCATGGAGAAGATGAACTCCGGAGAGGGATCGTTGG
>JADFPO010000090.1 GCA_022562295.1 Gemmatimonadota bacterium | reverse complement strand
TGTGGGATCGACAAGAGGAGTTCAGGAGCCGTCTTGCGCAAATGGAAGTGACCCCCCACGGACTGCTGGTGCGCGGACGCAAGCCACCCGATTCAACGGAAGCAGCAAAGGATTTGTTCTTAGACCTGCTGGACCCTGAGACAGGGACGTCCATCTGGCAGAAGCCATTCAAGGACTTGAACAACGACGTGCCGTTCGTGGTGCGGGACGACACTATCTACGTCACCAAGGAGCGCGAGTTCGTCGCGGTCGATTTGCTGGACGGCTCGTCACGGGAGCTTGCCAAGTTCAAGTTCGAGGCCGGTGAGAAACCAGAGATCGTAGAGGCGATCGGCGAGAACTTCCTGCTTTATTCCGGTTACAACTTCTTGTTGCTCGACGGCGGCGGCACAGTGAAATACAACCGACGTTACGGGGCTCCTGGAGTTTCGTTCCTCGAGGCTCTCGCCGTCAGTGCGGTCACAACGGCGATCTCGTATGTCTTCGTTCAAGATATGAAGTACGCTTTCGCCACCGTAGCATCGGCGCGTTCTCACTTGAGCGAAGGGCCGAGCTTCTCAATTGGGGAATTCGCTAGGATCATGGATGACCCCGACTGGGGTCAGCTCTGGGGTGAAATGTTCATCTCAGTCCTCAGATTGCGGCTTAGGGCCAGTGTAGATGCGGCGAATCATGCGTATGTGTACACAGACCAGCGCCTCGGTGATCGCGAGGGTAACAGCCTCGTCAGGCTAGACAAAACCAACGGGGAAGAAACCGGTAGGGTGTGGCTAGAGCTTCGTGAGCCCGAGTTGGTACTGGATCCAATCAGCGGGATGGTGTTCGTCAAGGAGAGCGACACGGAGATCTCGGCCCACCGATTTCCACCGCTGACTGACGTGACGCTCGTCGAGCGAGTTGCGGGCCCAGAGGCGCCAGTCTCGCGCGACTCGCTTGCCATCATTGTCGAGACGCGTGAGGATGTCGAACGACCAATTCAACGAGTCGTTGCGGTTACTAGCTCCTTTGAAACAGACGCCCAGCTGCATGGCAGTGGAGTGTGGGTCACCCAAGAGCAAGACGAGGCATACGTCGCTGTGCCGTTCCATCTGGTGCAAGGCGGGCCCGATAGTGCGACGGTCGTGGGCGTGCAGGTTCAGTTCGTGGACGGCGAACCCTACCCGGCCACTGTTGTCGACAGCATGGATGAGGCGATGGGCTTCGCGGTGCTGCGGGTGGATGGTGTAGAACGGCAGCGGGTTCCCTCCAATGACAGCGATCCACGACAGCCAGCGATCGGTGCGGTCGCCTACCTGATGGACTATCCGATCGACGGAACAGATGGTGAACTCGTTGAAGCCGGTACGGTGTCTTCGAGGGACGGCTTGTTCATCGAGGTTTCCGTCTCGGGATCCTCCCACCCCGCTCCCCGCATCCCGCGAGGAGGCAACTTGCGCTTCAACGCCGCGGCGGGGATCGCGACGGCCGTGGCTCCGCAGGACCCCGCCAAGGTCTATGCGGGAAGCCAGGCGATGCACCAAAGCGCCGACAAAGGCCAGACATGGGTCGAGATAAGCCCCGACCTCACGCTGGGTCGAGGAGCCATCTCGACGATTGCGCCCAGTCCGGTCGACCCGCGTGTGATTTGGGTTGGCAGCGACGACGGCCTGATACAGATCACACGCCGCGGTGGCCGTATCTGGACACGAGTCACTCCTCGTGGTCGTGAGGACGGCCAGGTGGTGCATATCCAAGCCTCGCCTATCGACGCAGGTACGGCGCTGGCGTTTTTCCGGGATGCAGACCAACCGAACGCCACTCTGCGTGTGATGCGAACGAGTAACTACGGTCGCGAGTGGGAGCAGGTGGCGCCTGGTGACTTGCACTCGTCGCGGGAAGGCAGCGATGTGGTTGGTAGCGGCCTGTTTGACAGCGATCGGCAGCTCATCGGTCTCGTGATATCGAGGAACGAGCAGAAGATCACCGTCCTGCGCCTTGATGTGGTGCTCGAATGGTTGCGGTCCCGGAGTGCCCCATAGGACCGATGCCTATCGGTAGTTCTGCCGAGCGCTCGTGTTGTGAGTTTTGTTGTGAGTTTCGTACGACTGCTTGCTCACCGTGCGGCTCTCAGATACGACACCGATGCCCAGAACACCGCGTGAATGCTACGTTGTGTCGTATCTGACTGAGTTGCTGCCCTGAATGGGGTTCAGGGGGTCGCCGGTTCGAATCCGGCACCCGGCGTCCTCGACCGTCTCAAAACTGCCTTAGTCGACCGCTACACCATCGAGCATGAACGGCCAAGGAAGAAAGGCTCTGCCCAAGGGACTTAAAAGCCAGCCAAACTGCCTTCTAGGGAAGCCATACGACGCCGTCATGCGGGTTTTCGTTCCCTATGTAACCGTTTGATTCCCTCCGTGGCCGTGGGTTTTGTGACAGTTCTTGTGACAATTTCGGCCATCGTTCGGATTGGACCGTCAAACCCGGCGTACGCCTCGCACTTTCCGGTCAATCACGTAGGTTAGACGGCCATGACCGACATGGACCGCCTCAGCGCCGCCCTAGCCGACCGCTACGCCATCGAGCGGGAAATCGGTGCTGGCGGTATGGCAACGGTCTACCTCGCCCGCGATCAAAAGCACGACCGCCAAGTCGCGGTGAAGGTTCTCCGACCTGAGTTGGCTGCGGTCGTTGGCGCCGAGCGGTTCCTCCACGAGATCCAAATCGCGGCGAAGCTTAATCATCCCCACATCCTGACGCTGATCGACTCCGGTGAAGCGCACGGCTTCCTGTACTACGTCATGCCATACGTCCAAGGCGAGTCGCTGCGAGACAAGCTGCAGAGGGAAAAGCAACTCTCGGTTGAAGAAGCGCTGGCTATCACCCAAGACGTAGCCGGTGCGATGGCGTATGCCCATGCCCAAGGCGTCATCCACCGCGACCTCAAGCCCGGGAACATTCTTCTCCACGAAGGCGAAGCGATGGTGGCGGACTTCGGCCTGGCGTTGGCATTGCGTGCGGCTGGTGGACAACGACTGACAGAGACCGGCCTGTCACTTGGCACGCCGGAGTACATGAGTCCCGAGCAGGCCACGGCCGACCACGACGTTGACGACCGCAGCGACATCTACTCGCTGGGTGCGGTGCTCTACGAACTGCTGGCAGGAGAGCCACCACATACAGGCCGGAGTACGCAGGCCATCATCGCCAAGCTTCTCACAGAACGTCCGACACCGTTGCGCATTCTCCGCAACACCGTTCCGGAGGCCGTCGATCGGACCGTGATGAAGGCTCTGGCCAAGACGCCAGCGGATCGATATGCCACCGTCGCGCAGTTTGCCGAGGCGTTGACAGAAGCGAGCACCAAAGCGCCGGGAGTCAGTCTTGGTACAGGTCGTGAGGAGCGTGTACGTCGGCTGGTCCCTACAGCGCTGCTCGCGGCCTTGGTTGTCGGCGGCGGCTGGTGGGCCCTCAGTCGATTGGGCCCAGCGTCAGCCCAGGTTGACTCCCTGGTCGTGTTGCCGTTGGACAACCTCTCGGGCGATCCCGAGCAGGAGTGGTTTGTCGAAGGGATGCACGATGCGATCATCAGCGAGCTCGCCGGGATCGGCTCCCTCCGGGTGATCTCCCGCACGTCGGCGATGCGGTACCAGGACACGGATAAGTCGGTGCCACAGATCGCCCGCGAGTTAGATGTTGCCGCCGTGCTGGAAGCCTCGGTGCTGCTCGTTGGGGACAGCGTGCGCATCCAGGCGCAGCTGATCCAGGCATTTCCCGAAGAGCGCCATCTGGGAGCGTGGAGCTACGATCGCCACCTCCGCGACGTGCTGGCCGTGCACAGCGAGCTGGCGCGTGCCATCGCGGAAGAGATCAAGGTCACGCTGACGCCGGGGGAGGAAGCGCGGCTGGCAGTCGAGCGCCCCGTCGATCCGGAAGCTTTCCGGCTTTGGCTCAAAGGGAACTTCCACCTGACCCGCCTTAATGAGCAGTCGTTTCGCAGAGCCCTGGAATCATACCAGGAGGCCGTTGCAATCGATCCGGGCTATGCGCCGGCCTACGCCGGGATCGCCATGGCGTACCTACAGCTGGGGGGTTGGCACGCGTCCATGCCGCCGCAGCAGCTCTTTCGCAGAGCGAAGGAGGCGGCCGAGCGGGCGCTGGCGCTGGACTCGACGCTGGCCGAGGCCCACATCGTGCTCGCCAGGATTCGGCAGCTGTTCGAGTGGGATTGGGGGGGCGCCGAGCGCGCTTTCAGACGCGGGATCGAATTCGACCCGAGTACCACTCTCTCGCGCATCCTCTATGCGAATTTCCTCACTTCCATGGGACGTTTCGAGGAGTCGATCGAGCTCGGCAGGCGAACGCTGGAGCTCGATCCCGTCTCGCCTGAGGTGTACAACGAGCTGGCTTGGGCGTTCTGGCGTGCAGGCCGCGACGAAGAGGCGCTGGAACTGTACGAAGAGGGGCTGGAGATCGACCCGGACTTCCCACAGAGCCATGGGTTACTCGCCGATTTCTACCTGAAGAGAGGCGAGTCCGACAAAGCCATGGAACACTTAGCCGAAGTCGCTGGCATTCTGGAGAGGGCGTCGCCGGCGAACTTGGGAACTGTCGGATATCTATACGCGGCGGCCGGTCGGCGCGCCGAGGCCCTCGACATTCTCTCTCAGTTGATGGAACTGAGAAAGAACGCATACGTCCCAGCCAGCGCCCTCGCCGACATCTATCTCGGCCTCGGGGATCAGCAGGAAGCGCTCCGGTGGCTCGAAAGGGCCTATGAGGAGCGCGACGTCTCCTTGGTGTGGCTGAATGTGTTTTGGCGGTACGACCCCCTGCGCTCGGATCCGCGGTTCCAGGCCATCCTGCGCGGGATGGACTTCCCGGATTGAGTCTATGGCTGCTACTCTCCTACTCTCGCGGCTTAGTATCAACTTTGAAGTGCAACAATGAGCGTCATCCCGTTCATTCTCGACCCGGTATAGCATCCTTTGAAAGCGACGGGCAGGGCGCCCACTTTACTAAGGAATAGGAACCCCTGGGGGCGCGTCTCGGGCGCGAGCACTTGGGTGAGTGGATAAGTGAGTGGATTGAGCTGTGACAAAGTGTGATATCGGGGCTTAGAAGTGTGACATCGTAGTGCGTTCGGTCGCAGAATTGTGATGTTTTGTCACACTTTAGTTATTCCAGCCGCCGCTCTCCAGGCGCGCCCGTTCCATTGAGGTTGGGCTACTCTATCCGCCGGAGTCGAATGGTCTCCCCCGATATTTGGGTGGGCGGAGACATGCCGTCGGCCGATACGACGCTCGTGGTGTTCAGCGTCAACGTGTTCCCGTCGATTGCATAATCCATCGTCGAGTGGCCGCCGACGAACCCGGCACTCTTGGCGACCATCGGCCGGTAGGTGATCGTGGATCCGCTGACGTCGTACGTCCCGGTATTGACGATGATCGTCTGGTACTGTGCGACCATCTCGTCCGACGTCGGAGCGAAAGTCGTCGCGGCTAGCGGTCGCGGATCGGCGCTAATGGAGTAGACGGCGCTGTAATGATCCTCGGTGAAGATGAAAAGCCCCGGCTGTGAGGGTTCGATCATCGTACCATCGTCGGCGGTAATCGCGGTCATGGACCAGACGCCGACCAGCGGATTGGCCGGTGCCGCCGCTTCCCGGGCGGCTTGGTCGCCGCATGCGGTGATAGCGAGGACGCCAAGCGTCAGAGCGACGGGGACGATCGGCGAGGCCGTGAAATTTGCGATGCGGAACATCAGCGCCTCCAGGTGTGCAGCGGGTTCGCGATGCCCAAACCTGCGAGCCCGGCACGGATCCCGCTAGGGGCACCCGGGCGGTCGTTGCGTCGAAAACACTGGCCGTGGTTTGCGGGCTGCTTCTCCCTTCGTCGCCGGGCTGTCCGGCTCCAGGGCTCCCTGGCAAACTGGCACCGGCACCTCCATCTGCTGGTGACCGTTAGCGGGTTCCGGGCGGACGGCACATTTGTGCCGTTGCCGCTGTACGATGTCACAACACTCACCAAGGCTTTTCGACGGGCGGTGCTGCGTCTGTTCGAAGGAATAGACGCTTGCTCAGAAGGTGGGGTAAAAAGTGGGGTAAAAACTATGCTACATCGGGGATCTTACCCCAGGTCAGATACGACGAGGACGCCCGTAACACCGCGTAAATGCTACAAGTTGTCGTATCTGAGACCCCCACACCGATGCTTTGGGAGCAGGAGGTCCCGGGTTCAAATCCCGGCGCCCCGATCAGCATTAAGAGCAAACCCCGCAGCGATGGTGCTGAGGTTGTACCATCGTGGGACCCTTCTTCGTTTCTGGGTCCCGTGGGTCCCTCCCCGTGGTCTGGACAACCCTTGCGGTCCCGTGTACTTCGCCTCATTATCGACATTGCAGCGTCATCGGTGGCCCATTACGGACCCGTTGAGGTGCTGCGCCCGCCTGTAGGACGCCCGGCCGGAGACGAGACCGCCAGACCACCGCCAGCACTGGATGCACTCTGTCTTGGAGGTGGCATCATCCCATCGTATCTCACCGGTCATCACCCGCCTCATGGTCCAATGCGACTCATGGAATGCCCCGAGTGTGACCAAAAAGTGGCGAGTGTTGCGTCGGTGTGCCCACGATGTTCGTGCTTTCTTGGCCACCGGGCCGCTCCCAGAAGAAGCAACATCACCTTACCAGTTCCAGTGCTGGTGATGGTACCGCTGTTGTTGGTTGCCATTCTAGGGATATCGAAGAGGATCGATACTGAATCCCAACCGCCGACGAGTAACACACCGGGGCAATTGACCTCCGCAACGATTACTTCTCCACCGACTGCAACACCCAGGACCGCTGGCCCGAGCACCCAAACGAAGTGGACATCGACCTGGGTGAATGTCAGAGAAGGACGCGGAAGCGACACACGGATCGTTCAAATCCTCGATCCGAGGCAGCCGGTAGAGGTTGCCAGCCTCCAAGGGCGCTGGTGGGACTTGTACATAGACGGCAAGCCCATCGGATATGTCGCTAGCTCGGTCCTTCAAGACGAATCGCCTAGTCGGTAAGCTGAACTCACGACCCAATCGGAAGCGTTTCAAGGAACCGCGGCCGCGGATTGATTATTCGGACACGGATCTTCGCAGCGGTCAAGGAACCACGGCCGCGGATTGATTATTTGGACACGGATTTTGCGCTGCTCGCCGCGGCCAAGGAACAGATCCGCGTTCTAACGATCAATCCGCGGCAGCTATACCGATTACCTGTGGCAGTTCTACCGATCATCCGCAGGCTCGCATTCCCCTGCGACGTCCTGCAGCCGTAGGTGCATTATCCGCCAAGCGTCGCCGTTGGATCTCAACGTGAACCAGGCTTTGCCGCACACCGATTCCTGCGTGCCGTAGGATCCTGACACGATCGCGACATTGCCGAATCTGAGGACCTCGAGTGGGCGATCCGCCGCGCCGGCCAGCCGATTCGTGATCGCCCCGTATTGCGGCAGTCGCCTGGGAGACAATTGGGATGAGGATGCCTCCGAATCGATAGCCATGTGCATCACTATGGCCCTGGGTTCGAATGCCGACGTGTCACTTCCATCAATGGTCTCCAACCAGCCGGACACGAGCGCCTCCGCGGCCGAGTTCGAAGGTGGAGGTGGTGCGGGGGCAGACCGATACACCACACGACCCGTCATAAATCCAGCGATCAAGCCGACGGCGACGATGCCGGCGACAACTTTGATCGGAGTACCCGGGCGAGGGCTACTCGGCTTGATCTCGGTGTTGGTGGGGAAGAAGGACACATCTTGCAGCTCGCTCCACAACTCCATCGTGGTGGAGAAGCGATCCCACGGGTCTTTCTCGAGACATCGCATGATCGCGTCAGCGAACTTCTTCGGCACCGACGTGTTGATGCGTCGGATGGGCACTGGCTTTTCTTTGATGTGCTTTTCTAGGATCTCCCGCGGGCTGTCGCCATCGAAAGGAAGTTTGCCGGTGAGCATCCGGTATGCCATGACGCCTAGCGAGTAGATGTCCGAGCGGTGATCGATGTCGTCCCATCCAGCGGCCTGCTCCGGCGACATGTATTGTGGCGTGCCCACCACCGGTTCCGCACCGCCCTCCTCGACGTCGTCCGTCAGAGCCTTCGCGATGCCGAAGTCCATCAAGAGGGCTTTCTCGAGATTCCCCTCTAGGATCACGTTGGCCGGTTTGATGTCCCGGTGCACCATCTTGGCCCGATGCGCTGCGCCAAGGGCATCGCACAACTCGGTCAAGATGCGCTGCGTCTCGGATGGTGGCAGCCGGCGGAGCCGCTCCAACTTCTGGCCGAGGGTTTCACCCTCGACGAGGGGCATCACATAGTAGATCAGTCCTTCGCTTTCGCGAATATCGTAGATCGGCACGATGCCCGGATGGCGGAGTTTCGCCAGCGCAATGCCCTCATGCCGGAAGCTCTCTACGAATGCCGCAGCGCCGGCCATGTCCGGTCGTATGACCTTGATAGCCACGATCCGGTCGAGCCGCCGGTCTCTCGCCTTGTAGACTTGCGCAAAGCCGCCCTCCCCGATCGGTGCGAGGAGTTCATACTCGGCGCCGAGCAGGCGCCGCAATGTGCCGGTGTAGTTGCCGACCGAGGGCCCGGCGGGGCTAGGTGGGGGTGGCTCCTCATCGGTGAGCGTTATCTCATCGCTGAGCGTCAACTCGGAGCCGGAGTCGGCGGACATGGGCGTGCCACACGACGAACAGAACGTGTCCACGGCGGCCAACTGGTGGCCACAAGCCGAGCATTTCATTGGATCTTGGTCATGTCGCCCAAAAACCTATACAGGGTGCGGGGCGCGGCCCATGACCTCCGTCACAAAATACAGTGTGACACCTCTGGAGAACCGGGACGTGCCCGGCCCAGCGCCAACGGGATCAGCTACTCCCGCCTCGGCCCCCCCCCGAACGGCAGTTGATGATTAGTTGATTACATTGTGCCAATGCCCCCGCGCCTGACCCGCCGCGACTGGACCACTGACCCATGTCCCCCATTCCAATCCCCGTTGAGATTAACCGACACGACCATCAGATCGTTCTGAAGTGGTCCGCCAACCACGAGACCGCGTTCCCCGCCCGAGACCTCCGACTTGCGTGTCCATGTGCCCAGTGCCGGGATGAGATGACGGGGAGGAATCTGTTGAACCCTACATCGGTTCCCGAAGACGTGCGGCCTCTCTCTATCGAGCTGGTGGGAGCGTATGGGTTTTGTGTGCGGTGGAGCGACGGACACGGGACCGGGATCTACACCTACGAGTCGTTGTATGAGGAAGAGGGTGGAGGTGAGCAGGGCTAAAGCCCCGAACGAACGTGCCTCGTGTGACCTAGGTCCCCGCACGCCCGGCCCTTCCCTCCTATCATGGACCGGGAGGGTTTCCAGATGCGATCGCTCTATACGATTGGTTTCCTCTACATAGGCGTGAGTCTCTACGCGCTACTGATTAAACCGGCCCCCGATATGACGCCCACCACCACGGCGGTCGCCGATTTTGGGGGTGATGCTGGGCAGTGGTTCCAATCCGTCAAGCCGTATTGCAATTCCGTCGAAGCGGAGATGATTCACAAACGGGTCCCCCCGCCGGACACCGACGAGGCGCCGGGATTCAGCGCGGCGTGCTACGCCCTGGCGGGCAAGGTGGATCGCGCCCGCGCCGTCATCCTCACGGTGTCGTCGGGCGAGCGGTGGAAGGCGGCCGGAACCGTGTTCGACGTAGCGCACGCGATTGCCGACGCGGGAGACGACGAGTCGGCGGGCCCCATCATGGAACTCGTGGTCGAGTTCTGGCCCAACCATTGGCAGGCGTTGTATCACGCCGGCATGGCACGATACGGCCTCGGCCAACCGCGGTTGGCCCAGCGATATTTGCAGCAGTTCCTCCAGCACTATCCCGAGGAAGACGGCTGGACGAAGAGCGCCCGCCAGGCACTGCAACAAATCGCAGAGCAGTGACCAGTACCGCGGCCTCGTCGCCGTTTCCTACCGTTGGCGCGGTTTTGTTGGACCGTTTCGAGCTGGTCGAAGAACTCGGTCGCGGCGGTTACTCGGTGGTGTACGCCGCCCGAGACTCGAAGCTCGACCAAGAGGTGGCGATCAAACTCCTCGTTCCTCCTCCCGCCACCGCACAAACCGCCCGCGAACGCATGCGGCGCGAAGCGCAGGCAGTACGCGCCCTGTCGCATCCCAACATCGTGCGTCTGTACGACTACCTCGAGGACGGGCCGTGGAGCTTTCTGGTCATGGAGCGAATCGAAGGCGACGACCTCGCGGTGAGGTTGAAACGAGACGGACCGCTGCCGGTCGATGAGGTTGTGAAAATCGGCCGTGGGCTGGCTTCGGCGCTTGCGGCGGCCCACGACAAGGGCATTCTCCATCGGGATGTCAAGCCACAGAACGTTCTGTTGGATTCGAGCGGCCCCCGATTGGTCGACTTCGGATCGGCGAAGGGGATCGGCCAGACGATGACGCGCACCGGCGGACTCGTCGGCACGATTCAGTACATGGCCCCCGAACTCTTGGTGGGCAAACGGCCCGACGCGCGCGCGGATGTCTACGCCCTAGGCGTAACATTGTATATGGCGCTCACGGGCACGCTCCCCGATGGTGCAACCGCACATTCCCCACCAACTTCCCTCGACGAGGGTTTTGATCCGTGTGATCGGAACGACGGTATTCCCCGATGGCTCGGCGAGGTCGTTGCCCGCGCAACGGCGTCTCGACCCGAATCGCGTTTCCCCACGGCCGCGGCCATGGCCGATGCACTGGAAAAACAGATCGCTACGCCCTACGGAGTCGGTGTTGGCGGACGCGGGTCGTGCTTGATCTGTGGTGGGCCGGAACCGTTCGGTCTCAGCGTCTGCCCGTCGTGCGGTGGTGTGGGTTCCGCCGAATCGGACACGCTCGTCTTCGTCAAACCGAGCATGACGGCTGTTGAGAAGCGCGGTGTTGCACAGCGGCTCGGCAGGATGCTCGAGGGCAGGGCGCATTCGAGCGAGATCGACCTGCTGAGCGGGGGTCATCAAGCGCTCGTCAAAGTGCCGGCGGGTATGGCCGAAACAGTGTGTCGTGAACTCGCGCTCCAGGGTGTCCCGGCGATCACAACGCGGGCGCGCACCACGTGGGCCCATATTCCGATCAAGTTCTACGGGATGTTGGCGTTGCTCGCAATCGTGGGTACGATGGCCACCGCCGGATCCACCATGCCGGTTTGGGGAGCCCCGGTGGTGGCGTCGTTATTGCTGATCGGTGCGCAACAACGTCTTCGACTGCCCGTGGTACGATCGCCCGCGCGACGCCGCACCCTTCCAAGAGAATTGGACGACCAAATCATACGGTCGCTGGCCGAGCTTCCCCGCGGCTCGGCCCGCAACCTGCTCGCAGATCTCGTCCGAATTGCCCAGCCGCTGCACGCTGCTATCGGTCGGGCGCATTCTTCCCCTGTTCCGCAGGCCGACATCGAGCGACTCCTCTCTAGCGCGTGCGGGGCCGCACGCGACCTCGCGCAACTGGAGCAGGGATTGAGTGTTCTCGAAGGGCATGTGGATGAATCGACCGACGCCGACCGTTGGTTGGACGGGCTGGCCCTCGCAGAGCGCACCCGCGACGGGCTCGTCCAGAAGTTTCTCGACGGACTCACGCTGTTGACGCGAGTGCGGTCCGACATCGCCCGGTCGAGCGACGAACATCGGGAACTCGTCGAATTGCTGGACGACATCGAGGCTCACGCGGATGCCCAGCACGAGGTGGAGGCGTTGGTAGCGGAGGTCAGCGCCAAGTAGCCACGTCGCTCCTAGCTACATCAGTCGAGCCGCGACGACACCGCGGGCCCTATGACCTCCATCACAAAATACGCCGAGCATTTCATCCCAGGATCAGGCCAAACACCCGGATCCCGACAACCACGGGTACCAGCAGCAGCACAGATAACACTACGGCAACCACTCCCGCCTCGGCCCAGCCCCTAACGGGGTCGCGCAAAGAACGCCGTTGCGGAAAATCGGGAAGGTCGAGCAGGGGCGCGCCGCCCGGATAGTACCGCAACCGAACCTCTTGCATGGTGCACGGTGTCTCCATGTCCCTGCCAGGCCACCACGCCGGTGGTTGGTCACCTACTGCGCATTTCGCGCGGATCTGCCGTGTGAACTCGCGGTCGTCGAAAAAGAGCGGAGCCGTGTTGAGAAAGGCGTCGCTGACGTCGTGTTGAACGTGCAAGCGCTGGGCGGTTCCGTTGGGATCGTTGAAGTCGAACTCCCAGTGGTCGACGTACGTCAATCCGCGATCGGTCTCGACCGTTTCGCGTCGATGGGTGGCGGCGGCTTCCACGACGACTCCACGCCATTCGAGCAATCTCGGAGTGTCGGCGATCGAGGAGACGAGTACGCCAGACCCGGTGGCCACCCACCAGAGCATCCATCCGAAGGTGGAGAGCAGGAGAGTGGTTTGGAGTAGTGTGCCGGCGAGAGGTGGGAGACGCAAACCCGGCACCGACCTACGCGGAAGGGGTATATGGTGCTTCGGATTCTTCATCGAAACACCAATCGGTCGAATCGGTTTCAGCCGATCTAGGCCGTCGTGAAGTGCGTGTCGGGCATCCAAGTTGAGCCAATAGTCGGCATGGCCGACGGTTCGGCGGCCGCTTATCCCGGTTGACAGGTCGCGGCCGTTAAAGGGCTTCAGGCCGAGGTCGGCGCCGAGATAGTCTCCGGGGCGGTAGACGTTGATCCACCGAAACTCGTTCAGACGCCCCACGATCAGATCGATCAAGTCTTCCATATACTCGGGGAAGAGGGTGCCCGGATACAGCCGCAGGAAGTATCGGCGCAGCGGCGAGGCCATCGTGACAAGCAGAACGCGATCGGTCTCCCTCCACTCGCGCGAGTGCAGGATGGAATCGAGTGCGATCACCGTACCCATTCCTTGCCCGGCCAACACGAATTCCCGGTCCTCGCCGGCGCGCTTTCGAGACCGCACGATGGCGTTGTCGAGCGCTTGCTGAATCCTTTGGCGGTACCCCGGCTCGCCCAGATATCGGAACACGTCGAGCACGGCCTTGATCGGTCCTCCGATGGATCCGTGCCCGCAGAGTGCGCGCAGCCCGAAGAGTGCACCCATCGTCACGCCCCAAGGCACGAGTGCGCCTGCGCCGGAAAGGAGAAACACCGGCACTCCGACCATCCCGAAGAGCGTGAACAGCAGGACCGAGTCCGCAGCGAGCGCACCGAGCGTCACGATCATTACAGGCTGCAAGAGCAAGAGGGCGATACTGCGGAGCGTGACAATGGCGGGACGTGGCGACAGGGTGAGGAGCAAACGCAAACCGCCGAGTCCGATGAACAAGGTGGCACCGGCGGCGATTCCAAGCTCCAACGATCCTGTGGCTGCGGCGAGCCACTGTATCGGAGTGAACGTGACCGTAGGAAGACCGTACCACGCAGCCGGCTGCAACACCACCAACCCGGCTGCCGACCTGACAAGAAACATTACCACGAGACCCGACACCACCCATTGCAGAAGCCTATGCAGACGCACCTGCCACGCACCCACTACCGCATCCAATGTGTGGATCCCGAACTCCAAACCCAGGCGCGACGCCGCACTGATATTGGCGGCGTTCCGCTGCAGAAACCGGTACAGATTCCGCGGTCCCTTGTGACCAACACGGGGAACCACACGGTCCCAGTCGAACCCGAGGGTCACCACTCGATCGTACTGTGTCGAGTCCGCGAAGTTGGCGTCCATCGCCCGGGCGATATCAGCGCTCCGACCGGACTCGTGAATCGCGATGGCTGGTACTGGCACGACCGCTCCATGCCGGTCAACGATCCGGCGTGTGGAAGTGGGGGAAACGTCCTGGCCTAGGTGTCCATGGAAAGATCGGCACTAGGACATATGGCGGGCGTGATGTCCATCACCCTGTGGCCGATGGCCCACAAGATCCTGGATCCCGAACAGGGGC
>JADFPO010000202.1 GCA_022562295.1 Gemmatimonadota bacterium | reverse complement strand
CCAGCCCTGCCGCATCACCACGCGAACGAGACCCCCCCGCGCCCGTGCCGAACTGATAGGCCAATAGACCCAACCCAACCACGCCGGCACTCACCAGCCCGACGGTCAGCAGCTGCGGTCGTTTCTTCCGCGCCCGCGGCCGCACCCTCGTCACCCGCGACCCGCCGCTCACGAACGTGGCGTCGGACCCGACCGCCTTCAGCGCCTCGGCAAAATCTCCCGCGGTCCGGAACCGGTCGGCGGGCACCTTGGCCAAGGCGCACAGGATGATGTCTTCCAAGTCGTCCGGAATCGTGTCGCGCACGATCTGCGGCCGCGGCACGGCATCCATCGAGTGCCGCGCCATCACCGCCTGCGGGCTGGGCCCGGTGAACGGAATCTGCCCCACCAGCATCTCGTACAGCACGCAGCCGAGACTGTAGATGTCCGCCCGCCCGTCCACCTCTTCGCCCATCGCCTGTTCGGGGCTCATGTACGCGGGAGTCCCGACTGCCATGCCGGTCTGCGTAAGTTTGTCCCCTCCCGCCGCACTCACCGCCCGCGCGATGCCGAAATCCATCACCACGGCGTGTCCGCCCGAGAGCATGATGTTGTCGGGTTTGATGTCGCGGTGCACCAAGCCGCGGCTGTGCGCGTAGTTCAACGCATCCGCGACTTCCCCAGTGATTTGCAGCGCATCATCGAAGGGGAGTTGTTGCTCGCGCTCGATGCGATCGCCGAGCGACTCGCCCTCCACCAACGGCATCACGTAGTAGAGAAAATCCCCGGTTGTGCCCGAGTCGTACAGGGGAAGGATGTGCGGATGGCTCAGCTTGGCCGCGATGTGAATCTCGCGCAGGAACCGCTCTCCGCCCATCGACGACGCCAGCTCCGGGCGGAACACCTTCACCGCCACCTCGCGGTCGTGCTTGATGTCGTGCGCGAGAAAAACGATCGCCATCCCGCCGGAGCCCAGCTCCCGCTGGATGTCGTAGTGGTCTGCGAGCGCTGATTTCAGGCGATCTAGCAGTTCTGCCACTTTGGCTCACCCAATTACATGAAGGACCGCAAATATGTGACCTAGATCACAAAAGGGTAAGGACTGCGGGGGTCCGCCGGGGGCGGTGCGGAAGCAGGGCGGGCCCGCCAGGGGGCGGTGGCTTGGGCGGCGGGGCGGACGCGGGAACGGATGTCCGCTCTCGGGCGCTTGTCTCTGCGGGACCTCAGGCCTTGTTTTCAACCAATCCAAACACGGGATCTATGCGGGTGACGGAACTGCTTGACGAGGTACAGGATGCGCTCGGCGATCGCTACGTCGTCGACCGAGAGATCGGCCGGGGGGGCATGGCGACGGTATTCCTGGCCGAGGAGCAGCAACCTAGGCGCCAGGTGGCCGTCAAGGTGCTGGCGCCGGAGCTGGCCGGTGGGATCGGGCGCGAGCGGTTCCTGCGTGAGGTCGAGTTCGCCGCGCAACTCACCCATCCGAACATCATTCCGATTTTTACCGCCGACGAGGTGGGAGACCTCCTCTACTACATCATGCCGTACATCGACGGCCAGTCGCTTCGGTGGCTGCTGGCGAAGCAGGGCCGGCTCTCGCTGGACGAGGCGCTGAAGATCGCGGAAGAAGTGGGAGACGCACTCCACTACGCGCACATGCAGGGGGTGGTACACCGCGACGTGAAGCCCGAGAACATCTTGCTGGCCAGCGGGCACGCGATGGTTGCGGACTTCGGCATCGCCCGAGCCCTGTGCGTGGCCTGCGGCGACAACATCACGATCGCCGGCGTGCCCATCGGCACCCCCGGCTACATGAGTCCCGAGCAAGCCAAGGGTCTGGAAGTGGACCCACGCGCCGACCTGTACAGTCTGGGTTGCATCATCTACGAGATGTTGACGGGGAAGCCACCGTTCCAGGGCCCCACGATCGAGGCCATCATCTCGGCACGCTACTCCCAACCCACTCCGACGTTGGGACAGGCGGGTTGGACCCTGTCCCCCACGATCGATCGAGCGGTGCAGCGTTCGATGGCGCTCGACCGCGACGACCGCTTCGAGACCATCGCGGAGTTCCTCGAGACGTTGCGGCCCAAAATATCGAGTGAGGCGTTGGCCGCGTCCTTGGCGTCAAACTCCCTACCACCCACGCTCGATGCGTTGGAGGCGCCGAACGGCAACAAGGCGGTGGCCGTGCTTCCGTTCACCAACCTGAGCGCGGACCCCGAAAACGAATACTTCAGCGACGGCATCACCGACGACATCATCACCCAGTTGTCCAAGATCGCCGGACTGGAGGTCACCTCGCGCACGTCCGTCAAGCAATACAAGAACACCGACAAGAGTCTCGGTCAGATCGGCGGCGAACTCGGCGTGACCGCCATTCTCGAGGGCAGCGTGCGCCGAGCCGGGAACCGCGTGCGTGTGGTGGCCCAGCTCATCAGCTCGGCCACCGACAAACATCTCTGGGCGGAGAGCTTCGACCGAGAGTTGACCGACATCTTCGAGATCCAGAGCGAGATAGCGGAAAAGATCGCGTCGGCGTTGCAAGCCACACTCACACCCAACGACAAGGTGGAACTCGCCAAGAAGCCTACGGACAACTTGGACGCGTATCACCTCTATCTGCAGGGCAAGTTTTACTGGAGCAAGTTCACGGTACAAGGTGTCGAGAAGGCGATAGAGTTCTTCACGCAGGCAGCGGAACTCGACGAAAATTATGCTTTGGCGCATGCGGGGTTGAGCGACTGCTACATGCTGCTTTCGGTTACCTTGGGCAAGCTTCCGCCGCACGAGGGATTGCCCAAGGCCAAGCAAGCCGCTCTGAAGGCCCTGGAACTCGACGATACGCTGGGCGACGCCTACGCCACGTTGGGCGCGGTATGCATGTGGCACGACTGGGACTGGACCGGTGCCGACACCGCTACGCTACGCGCGTTGGAATTAGATCCCGAGGGAGAGAAGTCGCACCTGATACGCGCGTTCTATCTCGCGGCGGTGGGTCGGCATGATGAAGCCGTCGAGTTGACGGAGCGTGCCGTCAAGCTGTGCCCCGTGTCGCTGCTCATCAACTCGCACCTGGGGCTTCAGCGTTACTTCGCGCACCAGTTCGAGGAGGCCGCAAAATCACTCGAGAAGACGGTGGAGATGGACGCCAACTTTCCGCCGGCACACTACCTGTTGGGGTGGACCTACATCCAGCTTGGCCGATTCGACGAAGCCATCGCCGAGGCCAAGCGTGCCATCGACTTGACCGGCTCTTCGCCCCAACGCCGCGCGGCACTCGGCGTCGCGCTGGCGATGAGTGGAGAGAGCGACGCGGCCGGCAAGATTCTCACCGAGTTGGAGTCTCAAGTGGACGAGCGGTACGTCTCACCCGCGGACATCGCCATGCTCCACGGCCACCTCGGGAGAATCGATCAAGCGTTCGAGTGGCTTCACCGCGCCGTCGAACAGCGGGCTCCGTGGCTCGGATTCCTCAGAATCGACCCGATTTGGGATCCCCTCCGGTCGGACCCCCGGTTTTCAGCCATCGAACACAGCGTCGGGATCGTGTAGCCGGGGCCCTGGCGCCCTTGTTTCCGATCTACATTCGTCTTCACTATTAACGCCGTCCAGCGTGCCTAGTACCCCGTTTCATATGTTCGGTGACGTATTTTTTGACAGGATAGACGGGATATTGATAGGTGAATTCTTGCTATGAGGATGACGTTGTCAGGTTTCTCCCGTCTTGTTTATCCTGCTTATCCTGTCAAAACGGCTTTGCTGCCTCCTCGTACGCCACTTATTGTGAAAAGATGCACTAGAGAGGCACTTTCCCACACACCCACAGATAACACGCGCCTTCGATGAGTTCCACTCCGGGCCAACAAGACACGCCCCCGCCCCCACCGCCTGAGGCGTGGGATCCGGCGCGCCGCCTGGCACAGCGGGTCGCACAGCCCCTCGAGCGATTCATGCACGTCGAGGCGAG
>JADFPO010000018.1 GCA_022562295.1 Gemmatimonadota bacterium | reverse complement strand
GGTGGGTCTAACGACCGGTTGATTGCAGCGCCACCGCGCCGCGTTGCGGCTCGCAGCGGCGCGGCGGGATCGGGCGTCCCTGATGCAGGGGTGCTGACGCCGGTGGGACCAGCGCGGGGCGCCGGTCAGGTTCCGATTATTCTCTGAATGACCAGAGCGACGCCCCGGCCCAGCCCGATCGCGCCCTCGTCGATGAACACGACATCGGCGGTCCGCACACGAGCCTCATCGGCCAAGTCGGCCAACGCCCCGACCGCAAGTGTGTTCAGCGAGCGGCCGAGGGCACTCACATCGGTCCCGCTCGTCAAGACGTGTAGTGTGTGACCATCGGACGTTAGTGCGGTGCTGACACTTCTTACGATCACGAGGTCTGTTCCGGCAAGGCGCCCCTGCAAATACTCCAGCGCAGATTCGCTGAGGATCACGACGACCCGCGCGGTCTCCAACTTGGACAGCACCTTCTGCTTGCCAGAATAATCGGCGAGAGCGAGCAGATTCGAGTTGTAGGATCGCACCGAGAGTCCGTCTGGAAGCGCCTCTAACAACTCGTCCCTGACGTCCCGATCACCCCCCCCAAAGACCACGTACACGTCTATTTGCCGGGCCGTGAGCGGGGCGACTAGAGTTGCAGCAGCCACACAACTGAGCAGGACCCACAGACTGCGCCTCGCCGCCCCCGTAGGCAACCGTCTCGGTTGATTGCAGGCACGCCTCCCGAAGAATCGCATGTTCAGAAAGCAAAGATCATGGATGCCATCACCATCTGGATTGACTTCTCGCCACCGGCCGCCACGTACGGTCCGGGGGCATTCGCGAAGTCATCGAGCTCGGACCGTTGCCATTCGAATCGAACGCGTGTATTCGCGGCAAACTGGAACTCCGTGCCTAGCGTGATCCGACCGCGATCAAACGGCGTAAACGCGATCTGATCGTTGGTATCCACGTCATCGTATCGGGCCACGAGCCTCCAATAGCGGTCGTTCCTGTCACGAACCGGAACGACCGAGCCTTCGACGTACCAAGCGGTCATGCTGTAATCGCCCGTGCTCGTGTTCAAGGCCGCAGGCCCCGTCAACCCGGCGGCGGCGACAGGATCGATTCCGGCGTCTTGATCGACCTTGGCAATGACGTACTCGGCTTTCAGCGTCCAGTTCCGTTGCAGAACGTTCAGATGTCCCCCGAACATGTTCAGATCCTTGGTGCCGGACGGGTTCCACTTTCCCCGATACCACGAGAACCCCGCGTCGGCCAGAAGCCCGAGCGGATGGAGACTGAGCTTCACCACGGTCGCCTTGTCGTTGTTGTTGTCGCGCAACCCGTTTGCCGTCTCGTTCTGAATCAGTCCGTCTCTGGGACGCACCGTCGGTGTCATCGCGCCAGCGGCGAGTTGCACCGTATTGTCGTCGAGAACGTTCGAGTTGGACCCCAGTCCGTTGATGACCGCGAGCTTCACGTCGAACAGCCCCCACTCGCCCAGTTCGTTGTTCCAGTCCACGACGACACCCGCGTCAGACCACCCGAAGCCGCTGAAATTGATGGCGACGCCGTTGACCGGTGACAAATTCCAGGCAGTAAACGGCTGACTCATGAGGTGCTGTCGGAAGCTCGCTTTGTTCTCGTTATATGACAGGAAGGGGACCAGGATCTTCCCAGCTCGCACGCTCAGGTGGGGCGTTGCCTGCACATCGACGTAGGCATAGTTGGCCGTGTATGTCGTCCCGTTGTTGCCGGCCTCGATTTCCGTGGACGCCACGATGCCATCGGTGATGGCGACGTCGAAGAACAGCGAGAATTCGCGGATCTGAAAGAAGCTGTCATCGAGGCGAGGCTGGCCGACGAGGTCGGCGGTGCCGTCGTGGTCCATGTAGTGCATGTTGCCGTATCCACTGATACGGATGTTCCCTTGCGCTTCGACGAGCGTGCAGAAGGTCCCGGAAAAGAAGCAGAGACAACCAAGCGTTTTGGTGAGATTCATGTATGGCAGCCGCGTCTTCGAGTCTATCATAAGAACCAACCCAGTGGTCGAGCCTCTCCCACACGCCAACGTTAACGCGGTTCGCCCGATGGCGCCACGGCCACCATGGAACCTTTGATGCGAGCCGGAAAACGACAAGAGTCATAGGCCCGTCACGTAGAACGACACGCGGACAGCTACATGTCCCGCGTGTCGAATTTCATGCAGTACACACCGTTCGCGTATTTTCGGTCGCCTCGAGGAAGCCTGCCGCACGACCGCTAGACCACGACGCGCACCTCATCCGGGCAAACCCCGTACAGGGGGAGGAATCAACTCTCTGGTGCGGTCCAGACCCACGGGCGCAACCGGTACAGCAACACCAAAGCGGCGACGATGACGACAAGCATCGCCGGATCGGCCGTCAAGAACCAGATGACCCCGGCAAGCGTCGCCGTAGCCTCAGACAACACCCAGGTCAAGACGACCGCGCGACCGCTCATCGCCCACCACCCGTCGATATCGTCACCACCACCGAACGCAGGAATACGATTTCGGATGCGAAAGATCACGATACCGATCACTATGAGCTGCGCGAGGCCCGCGTAGCGGAGGATGAGGGCCAGCCCTGTGGTCACGCTGGGGTCGGCCACCAGTCTCATGGCGGAGAGAAACGCGAATATCACCAACACGCCCGCGAAGAGTGCGGCGTGCATCATCTTGGCGGCACGTTGGGTGACCTGCTGTGTCGGTGGCTGGTTCAAGAACCACCCCCTCTCCTGTCGAAACGCGCGAAAGTACTCCCTCCCGGCGCATCTCGATAGGGAAGCGTGGACGACGGTCAGCGACCGCGCAGCAACTCTTCGAACAGGTCGATGGCGCGAGCATCTCCCGATTGGCCCAACCAGAACAATGCCCTACGACGGACTTGCGGATCGCGATGGGAACGGGCGACCTCGATCAGCAAAGGGACACCTTCATCCTTCGGCAACTGTGATACGGCGAATACGGCCTGTTCGCGCGTTTCGCGATCTGCGTCGTCTACGACCATCTGGCCGTCGGTGACAACGTCTCCCGCCGCCATCCCCACCCACTGCAGGGCAACGCGCCGAGTCCGGCGAGGCCGGTTGGCGTCGCGCGCCACATCGATTAGCGCGGGCCACACGACGGCACTGTCGGCGATGGAAGCTGGCATAACGGCATCACGCGACGCGCGATCTCCTCCGCTTCGTACCAAACCGGTCAAGTACTCGGCCGCCTCCGACGCCGACACCGTCCCCAGGTCGGCAACGCGCGAGGCGGCACGCCACCCACCACCCACATAGGTGTGCACGCGCGTGACTTCGCCACCTGACTTGGTAAGTACGACTCGAACTGGGCCGGGCTCGCATTCCCACTCCCAATCCGCATTGTCACCACGCCCGGTGTTGATATTTGGGCCGTTCCCGCAAACGCCCGGTCGCGCCGCGTACGTCATGCGAATTTTTCCATCTGGCGCCGCGCCCACTCTTTCGGCGACCGTCTGTGCCTGGGCCGCGCCCGTTGAGGCTGCGAACCCGACCACCACCAACGCGGTCTTCCAGCTCCAGCGGGTCGTCGTCATCGGTTGATCAGATCCGCCAGGAAATCCGCTGCTCGCCGATCGCGAGACTGTCCTAGCCAAAACATCGCCTTCCCCCGCAGCTCGCGATCCGGATCGCCGCGCGCGATATCCATCAATTTTTCCATCGCCTCCGGGTCGCGCCGCTGCTGCGAGAGGGCAAAGATGAGGCGCTCGCGGAGCGAGGCGTTGGTCATTCGATCGTACAAATCTACCAGTTCCGCCGTCGAGTTCGGCGTCTGGCCGGTCCAGAAGATCGCCCTCTCTCTCAGCTGCATCGACTCCTCGGCGTCGCTCGCGATACCGAGCAACCATTGTTCGTTGCCCACCTCGCGCATCTGAGACAGCGAAAAGAGGATGCGTTCCTTGAGATCCTTTTCGGACGTTTCCCTGTACAGGTTGCGCAAAAACTCCGCCGCGTCCTCATCGCCTTCTTGTCCCAACCAGAAAATCGCCCGCTCCCGCAGCCGGCGTGATTCGCGCCGCGACGCGGCGAAATCGCGTAACACCGTGGTCGAGCGATCGCTGTCGTGTTGGGACAGCGCGAAGATGGCCTGCTCCCGGATCTCGTGTTCCAATGACGAGTCGAGAATGTCCCCCAGCACATCCGCCGCACCGTCATCCGTATCCTGCCCGATCCAAAAGACCGCCTGCTTCCGGATATCGAGTGGACGGGAGTCGTTTTGCGCAATGCGTGCGAGATCGGGCCACACCGTCACGCTGTCCGCCATGGCCGCCGGGAAGATGGCGTCTTTCCCGACGTCGTCGTCGAAATCTTCGGCGAGGCCAAGCAAATACTCGGCAGCCTCGCGGGCCGGCATGTCGCCGAGATCGGTCACGTCGGGGCGGGTCCGCCAGCGGCCACCGATGTAGGTGTCGAGGTCCGTGGGGACGCCGCTCTGGATACGCATGACCACACGCACGGGCCCTCCCTCGCAGGCGTTTTCCCAATCGTCCGACCGCCACCGATGGTTGACGGTGCGCCCGCCTTCGCCCCAACCGCACACGCCTTCCCGCGCGGCGAAACTCATGCGCACGCGGCCATCGCGCACTTCTCCCACACGTTGCGCGATCGTTTGGGCGGCCAGCGGCCCGCCGACCGCGAGCGCACCCGTCACCAACCACAAAGCCCGAAACAGGATGGCCGTCATCGGTTTATGATCTCTCGAAGGACTTCGATCGCCCGCGAATCGCGGGATTGGCCGAGCCAGAAAATGGCCTTGCCGCGAAGCTCGGTATCCTGCTCGTTCCGCGCGATGGCGATGAGCTGATCGACCGCGAGGCTGTCGCGCCGCCGCTGACCGTACACCGCAATGAGCTGTTCTTTCATGTCGCGGTTGTCGACGCGGTCGTACAGGGTGTAGAGATCTTGATTCACACCGCGCATCTGACCCATCCAGAACAGGGCGCGCGTTCTCATGCGTATGTCTTCCGATTCATCCATGGCAATGCCAAAGAGAAACTGCGCGTTCTCCTCTGTGCGGCGCTGCGACAGGGCGAACAGCGCTCGTTCCTTTAGATCGCCGTTCTCCAACTGTGGAAAGAGATGCCGCAAGAACTCCGAGTTGCCCCGGCTTTGGCCGAGCCACTGGATCGCATATGACCGAAGCTCGACGTCCGCGTCCCTTCGCAATGCATATGCACGCAGGATCTCGCCGGCTCGCTCGCTACGGTGCTGGGAGAGTGCAAAGATCGCCTTCTCCTGGAGAGAACGCTCGGTGGCTGTCTGTAGGATAGAATCCAGTGCGGCCACCGCCCGATCCGTGCGAACTTGCGAGAGCCACTGCACAGCTTGCTCGCGCACCTCGAGATCCGGGTCGTTACGGGCCGCCTCCAACAGGATTTCCTCCCTGCCCGCAGTGCGTTTCTGCGCCACCAGAAACACGGCGCGCCGACGGAGATGCACCCGATCCGGGTCCTTGTTGGCAAGAACGTCTCGTAGAATCGGCATCGCGTTCTCGGCGTTCATCTGCATCAGGGCGTTCAAGGCCTGCATCCGAACGTCGTCCTCGGCCCGCGACTGCGCCCCGCGCGTCGCCGCACCAACGATTACGGGTCCCGGGGCCAACTCCGCTGCCCGGGCGGCGACCGCGGCCGCCGCTTCGGAATCCCCACGTCGCGCCAATTGCCCTTGGATGCGGATGTACAACTGTTCGACATCCGAACTCGACTCTCGCGGAAACCGCGAGCGGTATTGATCCAGCACCGTGAGCGCAGTTCTGTAGGAAGCTTCGGTCTCCAGTCGTGACAAAGCGAACGCTTCGTAGTACATCGCCTGCGGCACGTAACGGGACTGGGGGTACTGGTTGCGCAGCGCTCCGAACAGTTCGATCGCCTCTCGGTATTTGCGACCATTGAAGGCTGTGCGTGCCCTCCGATACACGGCATCCGCCGTGTCTTGAGGGAACCATTCGTTCGAGCCGCGGGCCACCGTCAGGGCAGGAAACCCCTGCGCGTACCGCATGGCAGCAAGCCTGGGGCCGACCGTCGACCACGACAGCTCGGCCGCCGCGATATTCGGAGCGAATGCCCGGAGTGACATCTGTCTCACGTCCAGCACCGAGGCCACAGCTGACAACGAGCTCATGGCCACCTCCAACCTGGCCGCGGCCGCCTCCAGGGGGTACCCGACGACCTGTGCCGCCAGCGGCTGTGCCGTAGCCGCTACGAAGACGGCGGCGGCTCTCAAGTATATCACAGACATCAGATAGCTCCTTGCGCAAAGCCTGCGTGATCGCCTATGGCCAAGGCGGCCTGGAGGCGAAGCAACACGCCACGCTCTTCGAGTCCTTGTTCGATAAAATCCAGTTCGGCGCTGCTCTCGCCCGACGTGTACTGAGCGATCTGCACCAGTATCAGCTCGAGGTCCTCCAACAGCTCTCGCAGCATCGCATCTTCCGCCGCTGGAGAGTCAATCATCAACCTCGCCGTGGTCAGCAGCTCACGAGCCCAATCGGCCACTTGGAGGTCGGCCGTTCCGAGTCTCGCTTCCACGCGAAACAGAGAAAGGAATGCATCCGTGCGCGCCAGGTATTCCGTTGCAACCACCCGGAACACGAGCCCGTCGGGCTGAGCTACATCCGCCGCCGCAGCGACGGCCGTGGAGGTCACACTGCTGTTCGGCGGCGCCATGAGCCGACCGATCCCGATGCCGACCGCCAACACCGCCGCGGCCGCGAGCCCCCAACGCAGCCACGGCCTGGCCTGACGCTCGAGTTCCCGCTCGCCGCGACGCTTTGCCCGCACCGCTTCGATCCGAGCCCACATCTCGGCCCGGGGCGCCTCAGGCGGCCGATTGTAATCCTGAGCCGTCTTCTTGATGAATTCCGTGAACTTTTCGTCCGTCATGACACCCACTCCTGGGCAAATTCCGCCAAGGATTCCCTGAGCCTAGCCCGGGCTCTCGACAACTGCGCCTTCGAAGTCCCCACTGGCATTCCCAAACTCTCCGCAATTTCGTGATGCTTGTACCCCTCGACATCGTGCATGATGAACACCACCCGATACTTGTGCGGCAGGTCGTCTATCGCCGCGCGGAGCCGCGCCCGGAGATCCGGTTCGGCTTCCAACGTCGCATCGCCGACCGCCCGCGCCTCATCCAGATCTGCCTCCCGCGAGCGAAACCGCTTCACCTTGCGCAGCGTGTTGAGGGCCACGGAGTTCCCCACCGCGTGGAGCCACGTCCCGAAGGCCGAGTCGCCTCGAAAGTCGTGGATCCGGTCGAAGGCCCGAATGAACGTGTCCTGGGTGATATCCTGAGCCAGCACGTCGTCCCCGGCCATTCGGTAGGCCAGTCGATACACGCGGTCCACATGCGCCTCATACAGCTCACGCTCTGCAACGGCGTCCCCCCGTCGAACCCGGGAGATCAGTTCCGGCTCGTCCACCTCACTCCACGGCTGGGGTCAAAGCATTTGGTTCTGATTGTGGGACACAGCACGGGTTGAGAAGGTTGCACTAGTGGGGACAGGCAGGCGGACAACCGTGCCGTGCCGGCCCACAGACTGACCGCCATGCCTACGGCGCCCCGAGTACGCCGCGCACCACCGCCTCCAGCGAGTTCGTCACCGCGGCACCGGCAGCGAGAACCTCGGTATGATCCAGCTTCGACGGCGAAATCCCGCTGGCGAGATTCGTGATCGTAGAGATCCCAAGCACCCTCATGCCCCTGGCACGAGCAGCGATGACCTCCGGCACGGTGGACATGCCGACGGCATCGGCGCCCAGCCGGCTCAGCATGCGAATCTCGGCTGGCGTCTCATAGTTCGGGCCCAACACACCTGCATACACGCCTTCCTCGAGCGAGACGCCGACCTCGAGAGCCCGCCGCCGCGCCAACGTCCGAAGCGACGGGCAGTATGGTTCGGACATGTCCGGAAAACGTGACTCCCCAGCCCCGACCCGTCCGAGCAATGGATTCCGCCACATCAGGTTGATGTGGTCCGCAATCAGCATGAGAACCGGAGGACTGAACGTCGGGCAAATGCCGCCGGCAGCATTCGTGACGATCAGGGTTTCGACACCGAGTTCGGCGAACGTCCGCACAGGCAAGACGACCGTCTGAGGATCGTGACCTTCGTACAGGTGGAAGCGTCCGGCCTGCAACACGACTTCCGTCTCACCGATCCGCCCGAAGACCAACTCGCCCCTGTGTCCGGCGACACTCGAGTCGGGAAAACCGGGAATGTCGGCATAGCGGACTACCAGCGATTCCTCGACGGCGTCAGCGAGGCCTCCGAGTCCCGACCCCAACACGATACCGACACGTGGCTCCCGCGATCCGACTCGTCCTCTGAGAAATGCCGTCGTCGCGTTCATCGCGTGCGTCCCCGGGATAGCTACTGAATCAGAGAAAAAAACGGGTTTCAGGTGTCAGGTTTCAGTCGCTGATGTTGATAGTGAAGGACCTGACACCTGCCACCTGACACCTTCTTTGTCCATGGCATCCGTTGCCATTACGCCAGCATGCCCGCCAAACTCGCCGACATGAACGCCGCCAGATTGCCACCAACCATCGCCTTCAGTCCCAGGCGCGAGAGATCTCCGCGGCGTTTGGGTGCTATCCCGCCGATTCCTCCGATCTGAATCGCGATCGTGGGAATATTTGCGAACCCGAGCAGCGCGTACACTGCAATCACCGACCCGCGCGGTGACAAGCTCCCGGCCGTATCCAGGACCCCCGCCAATTGCAGATACGCGACGAACTCCGTAGCGATCACTTTGACGCCGATGAGGCTTCCCACGAGACCGGCATCGCTCCACGGCACGCCCATCAGCCACACCAGCGGGGCGAACATCCACCCGAGCATTGCTTCGAGCGTCAGGCTCTCCGCCCCCACCATGCCTCCGACAGCGCCGACCCCAAAGTTGACCATGGCTAGGAGGGCGACAAACGCGATCAACATGGCTCCGACGTTGAGAGCCAACTGCAGTCCTTGCGACGCACCGGCCGCCGCGGCCTCGATGACGTTGGTTTCCGTCCGCTCGACCTTGAGTTTTGTTCGAGAGGTGGTAGCCGGTTCGCCCACCTCGGGGACGAGCAGTTTCGAGATCACCAAGGCGGCGGGAGCGTTCATCACGCTGGCCGTGAACAGGTGACCGGCGATCTCCGGAAAGTAGGGCGAGAGCATTCCCACATACGCCGCCATCACGCCGCCGGCGATCGTGGCGAAACCGCCCACCATCACCGTATTGAGTTCGGACTCGGTCATCTTGCCGATGAACGGCCTGATCAACAGCGGGGCCTCGGTTGGACCCACGAAAATGTTTCCCGCCACTGAGAGCGTCTCCGCACCTGACGTGCGCATCGTCCGTTGCATCACCCACGCGATCCCGCCCACCATCTTCTGCATCACGCCGAGGTAATACAGCACGGATATCAAGGAGGAGAAAAAGATGATCGTGGGCAGGACACTGAACGCGAAATAGGCGCCGGTATTGGCCCACACCTCGGTGGATTGAAGTGGCGCCATGTCGGCCGGCGTACCAACCACTCCGCCGACCGGGACGTTGTTTCGCACCAGGTTGCCGAATACGAAACGGGAGCCGTGTTCCGTAAACGCCAGAAGCTGACCGAACACCGTGTTGACGCCGTCGAACAGCGCCTGGCCCAACGCGGTCTTCAAAACGATCGTACCGAATAGGGCTTGAAGCGCTACACCGATGCCCACGAGGCGCCAGTTCACCTTGCGCCGATCGGCCGACAAAGCCCAAGCGATGCCGATCATGGTGGCGATGCCGACCACTCCCATGAGACGGGCGAGCAGCGGCGTTCCAAGCCCGTCGCGCACGGCACCAAGTTGATCAGCCGCCCCTTGGGTCAACCACAGCACCGTCACGATATCTCTCCCAGCTCTCTCTTTACCTGCGCGACTAGATCCGTCTTCACTCCATCCGGCAGGAACGCGCTTTCGAACGTGTTCACGATCACTCGATCGATCTCCTCGCGGGTGAAACCCAACTCCGTATGGGCCATCCACAATTCGTCTGTGAGTGATACGCCATCCATCAAACGGCCATCCGTATTCAGAGTCACGACGCAGCCGGCATCCATATACCGCCGCACCGGGTGGGCCGCCGCTGCCTCGACAGTCCTGGTGTGCACATTGGAGGATAGGCACACTTCCAAGGGTATCCGACGCTCGCAAACGTACCTCTCGAGGGTCGGGTCTTCCAGGATGCGCGTCCCGTGACCGATCCGCGTGGCGCCGCAATCGTGCAGCGCCTGACGAACCGAGTCCGGACCGTCTCCCTCCCCGGCGTGACACGTGCAGTGAAGACCGTGTCGTGAGGCATATCGGAAGGACGCCGCGTGATCGCGAGCTGGATGCCCCCGCTCCGAACCCGCCAGGTCGAAGGCGACCACTCCTTCATCTCGATAGTCCACCGCCGCGTGTGCCACGTCGTTCGAGATGGATGGGGACATCGTTCGCAGCGCGCAGGCGATCAACGACACGCGAGTACCCGTCTCCTCGGTGGCGCGCTTGATTCCCGCCAACGGCGCCTCGATCGCCTGCGCCAAGCTCATCGCCGGGACGTGCAGGGCGGGGCCGAACCTCACCTCTACGTAGCGTACGTTCTCCCGCGCGACATCTACCACGAATTCGTACGCGACACGCTCGAGTGCCGCCGGAGTCTGCAACACTGCCACCGTGTACCGATAGCGCTCGAGGTACTCCTCTACGCTGTTGGCGTGACGCACCAGCATGGCCTCGGCCAGCGCTTCGGCGTCGTTCGCTGGAAGCGCAACGCCAGCCTCCTCGGCAAGTTCGAGCATCGTCGCAGGCCGGAGACAGCCGTCCAGATGCACGTGCAACTCGGCCTTCGGCAATCGTCGGATCAGTTCTCTCGTGACCGTCAAAACGCCGCCGCGCTACCGCTCAACACGGCGTGCGGTCTTGACGACCCGAAGGATGGCTCCCTCGTTCACCACGCTGGCGACATCGATGCGTCGGCCCACCCCATCGGTCACGTACGCAGCACCGGCACGCAATGCTTCGCCCAGCGCCGCATCGAACGCCCGGACGGCTTCGGAGACGGGCGTGCCCGGCGGGATTTCAACGCCGCGTTCGTTGACGAAGATCTTGACCTGTTCGTTCATGAGCCGATGGGAGTAAACACTGGCCGTGAAGCTAACGGCTAGTCACAAAATCTACACGCCGCTGCGTGCCGTGCCGGATGGGCTACGAGGTCGTCGAATGGATGCGCATCGACACCGATGCATTCGACCAGCGATACGCCGGACGATGTTCCAAGCCGCGACGCGCCGGCGCCCAGCATCTGCAGCGCGCTGGCACAGCTATGAATACCGCCGGACGCTTTGACCCCGATGGTTCCCCCCCTCCCCACGGCCTCTCGCATCAGCGCCACGGCTTCCACGGTCGCACCGCCGGCCGCGTGGAACCCGGTCGACGTCTTGACGAACGACGCCCCGGCTTCCTTCGCTAACGCCGATGCCTTCACTATTTCAATGGGCGTCAAGACGGCCGTCTCGAGAATGACCTTCACGATTCGCCCACCGCAGGATCGTACCACACCCGAGATATCAGCTTCGACGTAGTCCCAATCTCCGTCGAGCAGGCGACCGATCGGGGCAACCATGTCCAGCTCGTCCGCCCCTTCGTCGACGAGATTCCGTGCCTCGAACGCCTTCGCGGACGACGTCGTCGCACCGAGCGGAAATCCGACTACCGCGGCGACTTTCACCCCACTGCCCAGCAACCGCCCCGCACAAAGCGACACCCACCCGCCGTTGACGCACACCGCCGCGAAGCGATGCGCCAGCGCTTCATCACACAGTCGCTCGATATCCGCTCGCGTCGCGTCGGCTGCCAGCAGAGTATGGTCCACCAGACCGGCTAATGTGATATCGGACGGAGGGAGGGGGGAGGAGGGAGGGGGCCACCCCCAACCACCCCGTATTCCTCCTCCCTCCTCCCTCCTCCCTCCTCCCCCAAATCCGGGTGGTACTCCCAGGCGTTCGACCACGGCGCGCGCCAGTTCGTCGATCTCCCGCTCGTTCACGGCCGAAGGTCCACACTGTCGACGACGCCCACGATGACCGCCTGCACGGGGATCTTCTCGTCCTGGAAGATCTTGCGCGCCGATGATCCCTCTTGCACCACCAACACCTTGTCGCCAACACCGGCGTCGACCACGTCGAGCGCGATGACCTCAATGGATCCGTCCGGACCATCGTCGAGGCCCAGTTTCCGTACCAATAACAGTTTCTTCCCAACCAGACGATCGTTCTTATGGGTGGACACGACGTCTCCCACGACTCTAGCGAGATACATGGTTCTTTCGGGGGCCGGGGCGTTGTGTCTGTATCACCGTTCCCCGCTGGCCCACCCGTCATCCAGATCGATTCTGTCCACCTTGCCCACGATTGCCGCGTCGACCGCAGCAAACGTGTCCCACAAGGTCAGTGACGCCTCCCTGGCGGTGACGTAATAGCACAATTCGCCCGGGCCGAGTCCAATGGGATCCACAGCCACTACTGGCGACCCCCGATCGTTTTGGGACGCGTCGATCGGCTGAATCCATTGGAGTGTCTGACCTTTGAGGGTGGCTTGCTTGACGGTCGCGACCACGGTCCCCACGATACGTGCCAAGTACACTCAATACCGCCAGGGCTGGCTCGTTGTGAACATGAGCGGCTGGCGCCGTGCGGCAGCGAGAAGATCGGGTTTCGTGAAGAGCTTAATCATCACGACACCCGCCGCAAACCCGCCCAGGTGCGCGACAAACGCCACCCCACCGGCGGATTGTCCGCCGACCAGCGACCCTACCATCTGGAGCGCCGCCCAATACAGCAGCATGACGTAGGCCGGTAGCGAGATCCGAGTAATGAAGAACCCAAGAACCAGAATCGAGTGGACCCGAACCTTGGGATACAGCACGACGTAGGCCCCCATGATGGCGCTAACGGCCCCGGACGCTCCGACCAGCGGCAGGGGAGACGACCGATCAGAGAAAATCTGGGCCAACGCCGCGAGCACCCCGGCAAGCAAGTAGAACGCCACGAAGCGGCGTGGTCCCATCGCGTCCTCGATGTTGTTTCCGAAGATCCAGAGGAACCACATGTTCCCGATCAGGTGAAACCAACCGCCGTGGAGAAACACGGAAGACACGATGGTATGCCACGCCCCGCCCCCGACTCCACCGCACACAGTCACCGGACCGCGCGGCGTGAGGATGGCCTGGACAGGGTAGCCGAACAGACGGGCAGGAATCGCGCCGAGGTCGCACACGGATTGAGAGAGGCGCGGCTCTGCACCACCCCCTTGGTACAGGATCCAGATGGCCGACGTGGCGGCGATGATGCCCACCGTCATGAACGGAGTCAGTACCGTCGGATTGTCGTCCTTGTAGGGGAACATTCGAGCAACCTAAGATTCACGTAAGTGCAAGTCAATCATACAAATGCCGCGTTGGTGCTCGCCCTGAGGGCCTCTCCGTAGCTGTCAATTTGGCAGGTTTTTGTGGTACGCAGCTTGCGTTTGCAACTAACGCCTGGGTGTGCGCATCCAATTCATTACATAAGGAGTCACGGCGATGTCTGACAAGGTGATCGGAATCGATCTGGGAACGACCAACTCTGTGGTCGCGGTCATGGAGGGTGGCGACCCGGTCGTTATCCCCAATTCCGAGGGTGGCCGGACCACACCATCCGTGGTCGCCTTTACCAAGGACGGTGAGCGGCTCGTGGGCCAGGTCGCCAAACGCCAAGCCGTGACGAATCCAACGAATACGGTCTTTTCCATCAAGCGGTTCATGGGCCGCCGGATGAACGAGATCAAGGAGGAGGCCAGACGGGTTCCGTATCCTGTCGGATCGGGCCAGCACGACCTCGCGGTGGTTGAAATCAAGGGCAAGAAATACACGCCGCCCGAGATTTCCGCGATGGTGCTCCAGAAGATGCGCCAGACGGCGGAGGATTACCTCGGCCACACGGTGACGAAGGCGGTCATCACGGTGCCGGCCTACTTCAACGACTCGCAGCGCCAGGCCACGAAGGACGCCGGCAAGATCGCGGGGCTCGATGTTTTGCGCATCATCAACGAGCCGACGGCAGCGGCCCTGGCGTACGGCATGGACAAGAAGAAGGAAGAAAAGATCGCCGTCTTCGATCTGGGCGGCGGCACCTACGACATCTCGATTCTGGAACTGGCGGAAGGCGTGTTCGAGGTGAAGAGCACTAACGGCGACACCCACCTCGGCGGCGACGACTTCGACCAGAAGATCATCGATTGGCTCGTCACGGAGTTCAAGAAGGACCAGGGAATCGATCTGTCCCAGGACGCGATGGCCCTCCAGCGCCTCAAAGAGGCGGCGGAGAAAGCCAAGATGGAGCTGTCGACGCGACAACAGACCGAGATCAACCTTCCCTTCGTGACAGCGGACCAATCGGGACCCAAGCACCTCACGGTGACGTTGACCCGGGCGAAGTTCGAGCAACTGGTGGACGACCTGGTGCAGCGGACGATTCCTCCCATGAAACAGGCGCTGAAGGACGCCGAACTCGACCCATCGGCCATCGACGAGGTGATTCTGGTGGGGGGCTCGACCCGCATCCCAAAGATCCAGGACATCGTCAAGGACTTTTTCAAACAAGAGCCCAACAAAGGCGTCAATCCCGACGAGGTAGTGGGCATCGGCGCTGCCATCCAGGGCGGCGTATTGGCGGGAGACGTGAAGGACGTGCTGCTGCTGGACGTGACGCCGCTGTCGCTCGGCATCGAGACTTTGGGCAGCGTGACGACCGTCCTGATCGCACGCAACACTACGATCCCCACCGAGAAGGCCGAGGTCTTCTCGACGGCCGAGGACACCCAGACTACGGTGGAGATTCACGTCCTGCAGGGCGAGCGCGAGCTGGCGGTGGACAACCGCACCATCGGCCGCTTTCAACTGACGGGCATCCCACCGGCGCCGCGTGGCGTGCCGCAGATCGAGGTGACGTTCGACATCGACGCGAACGGCATCCTCCACGTCTCGGCCAAGGACAAGGCCACGGGGAAGGAGCAGAAGATCCTGATCGAGGCATCCACCGGCCTATCCGACGACGAAATCGATAGGATGGTCAAGGACGCCGACAGTCATGCTGCCGAAGACAAAGAGCGGCGTCAGAGCATCGAGGAGAGAAACCGCCTCGACGCGATGGTGTACGAGGTGGAAAAGAACACCAAGGAGTGGGCCGACCGCCTCGACGAGGCGACAAAGGAACGGCTCAACGGGGCGATCGAGATTGCCAAGCAGGCGCTCCGCTCCGGCGAGGACTCGGAGATCGCCAAGGGCTTGGAGGAACTCTCGCAGGCTTATTCGGCGGCCGGCGCCTCGATGCACCAGGCACAGGAGGCAACCCCCGAAGGTGGCGCCTCGAGTGGCGACGGGGAGGTTTCGGAGTCCGAGGGAGACGCCAAAGAAGAGGACGTGGTCGAGGCGGATTACGAAATCGTTGACGACGCGAAATCTTGATGCTCATCGTTCCACAGATCCAATGCGCGGGGAGGCGACGCCGAATGGAACACGTCCCCGCGCATGGGAGTTAGTATTGAGGCAGCGAACGTTTTCTTGGAATCTCATTCGGTGAGAACGAGTCTCTATGACACGCACACGAGATTGGTTGAAGTTTAGCTTTCTGGTCGCGGTGACGATCGTTCTGGCGGTGGCTTTCGCGGGCGCCGTCAATTTTCCGCGAATCGGCGAGGCACAGCAGCGCCGGCCCGTCGTAATAAACACGACTCCGCCCGCGTCCATACCGGCGGCCCAGCCGGCGGCCGACCTGGGTGAGGCTTTTGCGGCGGTAGTCGAGGCGGTACGGCCAGCCGTGGTGTTCATCCGAGCCGAGTCGGACAGCCCGAGGTCGACCCCCGGAAGGAACAACCGGTTCGACGACTTTTTCCGCAACCAACCGCGGCAACCGCGCAGTGGAACCGGCAGCGGCTTCGTCATCTCGGAAGACGGTTATATCATCACCAACAACCACGTGGTCGAGGGCGCCGACCGGATAACGGTGCGGATGCTCGACCGGCGTGTGTTTGACGCAACCCTTGTCGGCCGGGATCCCAATACCGACATCGCGATCATCAAGATCGACGCGACTGGTCTCGTCGCGGCATCCCTCGGCAATTCGGACGAGGTGCGGATTGGAGAGTGGGCCCTCGCGATCGGCAACCCGCTCGGCGAAGCGTTTTCGTTCACCGTCACTGCGGGCATCGTCAGCGCCAAGGGACGTGTCCTCAACGGCCTGCAGACGGAGCAGACCTACCGGATCCAGGATTTCATTCAGACCGATGCGGCGATCAACCCCGGCAATTCCGGTGGGCCGTTGGTGAACATCCGCGGTCAGGTGATCGGCGTGAACTCTGCCATCGCCAGTCAATCCGGGTTAAACATCGGCTACGGCTTCGCGGTTCCGATCAACTTGGCGCGGACCGTAGGCGAACAGTTGATCGCCACCGGTAGGGTCACGCGTGCGATCCTCGGCGTGAGCATACAGGACGCGACGGCCTATGATGCGGAATACGTCGGGCTCGACTCGATTTACGGCGTGCGCATCGACTCCTACAGCCGCGAAAACAGCCCGGCCGAGCGGGCAGGGCTGCGCCTTGGCGATGTGATCATCGAGTTGGACGGCGAGCCGGTGAGCTACACCGGGCAGCTGCAACAGGTGGTCGGTTTCCGCAAGCCTGGAGATCGGGTGGACGTGACGGTCGCACGGCCAGGAGGCGAGCGCCGTACCCACACGGTCACGCTGATCGAAGCCGAGCCCGACCAGCAACTCGCGACCCACGTCGAACAGCCGGTCGAAGAGGGACGGAGCGGGTTTGACGACAAGCTCGGGGTCACTCTCGAAGAAGTCACCGCCAACCGGCTGGCCCGCGAAGGCCTGCCACGGCGGTACGCCGGCTTGCGGATCCGGCGCATCGACCCACAGGGACCCGCGCGGAACTATCTCTTGCCGGGTGAGATCATCACGCATGTCGAGGGCGAGCGCGTGCGGACCGAACAGGACCTCATTGCCGCACTCGAAGACGTGAAACCCGGGCAGATCATTTCGGTGCGCACGGCGCTGCTCGGCACCAGGCCCGTGCGAACGAGAGTCGTGAGGTTCCGAGCCGGCTCCAACTGACGCGGTTCGTTGCGCTAGTGTGCGCGGCCACGCTCAACCCGAGCGTGCCACGCAAAAGGCCCCCGCACCAACCGGGGGCCTTTTGCGTGGGCGCTCGGCGCCACTTCTCGTCACCCCAGCCACCAAGCGCCCAACAGCGTCATCAGGGCCAGGATCATTAGTCCAGCCAGCAGGAGCGGCGCCGTAAAGATGATAGTGAAGATCTTGCTGTCAGGCTTCAGGTGCATGAAGAACATCACCACCAGGGCAAACTTCGCGGCGGACAATACCAGCAGGACAGGCGCGAGAGCCGCCGTTGCGCTGATGGCGGGAATGTAAAACATCGCCACCTCCACGACCGTAATGCCTGTCAGAATGGCCGCGATGGCTAGGTAGGTCCGGACGCTCGGATGAGCGTGGGGGGGTTTTGTGACGGTGTCTTCGCTCATGCCACCGGTCCCCGCTGAATCAAGTACACGACCGTGAAGATCACAATCCACACGACGTCGACAAAATGCCAGTAGAGTCCTGCGATTTCGACGTTCATCGCCTTCTCCGGACCCAACTGATCTCGCCACGAGAGAATCAAGAGGGTGGTCAGCCATATGACGCCGATCAGCACGTGCAGGCCGTGACACCCGGTCAGTACGAAGAACGTTGATCCGAATAGATTCGTCGAGATCGTCAGGCCTTCGGCAACGAAGCTGTTGAATTCGTAGTACTGGAACGCCAAAAACATCGTGCCGAACCCCACAGTCGCCGTGAGCCACAACCTCGTCTGGAGTTTGTCCCCTCGAACTACAGCCGTGAGAGCCAGCACCATGGCCAAGCTGGACATCAACAAGACAAAGGTGCTCACCGATGTCACCGGGATGTTGAGGATCTCCTGAGGCGTAGGTCCGGTAACACTCTTGCCTTCATACGAGAGGTAGGTCGCTATGAGCGTGCCGAACAGCATGCACTCCGACCCTATGAAGGTCCAGAAAGCGATCTTCCGAGTGTCCTGACCCGTGCTCGTGTGGTGTGCGAGTGCCGTCGTGGTCATGTCACATCTCGAAGGGCTCGAAAGCCCATTTGAACACACTCACGACCAGCACCAGCACACCACCAACGGCAAGCCACAACGATTGCACTAGTGCCCCGATGAAAAACACCAGAATCCCCACGGCGGCCACTACGGGCCAGTACGAGCCGCCGGGCACGTGCACCGGTTCCGGCGGCACGTCCGGAATCTCAGTCACTCCCCCAACCGTCCAGAGCGGCAGCCGGCTCCTCACCTCAGGAATCACGCTGAAGTTGTACACCGGCGGCGGCGAGGACATCGCCCATTCGAGCGTCGCCGCGCCCCACGGGTTGTTTTGGGCGATCTCGCCGTGCTTGGACGACCACCAGAAGTTGTAGACCATGATCAACATCGAGAACCCGAGCAGCAACGCACCGACCGTCGACACCAGGTTCATCTGCTCCAGCCCAAGCTCCGGACCGTAGGTATACACCCGGCGCGGCATGCCGAGCAGGCCGATGAGATGCATCGGGAAGAACGTCACGTTCATTCCAATGAACACCAACCAGAAGTGCCATTTGCCAAGACGTTCGTCCAGCAGCCGGCCGAACACCTTCGGCCACCAGTAATAGATCCCGCTGAAGATTCCCATGATGGCGCCGCCAAACAGCACGTAATGAATGTGCGCGACCACAAAATAGGTGTCGGTCTGCTGGAGATCGGTCGGCGGAGACGCGTGCATGACGCCGGAAATACCGCCGATGGTGAACAAGATGATGAAGGCGACGGCAAACAGCATCGGCGTGGCGAGCCTGATCTGGCCTCCCCACATCGTCGCAATCCAGTTGAAGATCTTCACCCCGGTCGGGATCGCGATGAGCATCGTCACCGACGAAAAATAAGAATCGGCGATGGGTCCCATGCCGGTTGCGAACATGTGGTGGCTCCACACGGCCCATCCGATCACGCCGATGAGCATGCCGGAATACACGATCACCGGATACCCGAACAGCGGCTTGCGCGAGAAGGTCGGGAGAACTTCCGACACCATCCCCATGGCCGGAAGAATCAGGATGTAGACTTCCGGGTGCCCGAACAACCAGAAGAGATGTTGCCAGAGAAGCACGTCCCCCCCCGCCGCGACCGAAAAGAACGTCGTGCCGAACATCCGGTCGAACATCAAGAACACCAGCGCCACGGTGATCACCGGGAACGCCGCGACCACGATGAGCTGCGTGATGAAGCTCATCCACGTGAACACGGGTAGGCGCATCAGCTTCATGCCGGGGGCCCGCATGTTGATGATCGTTGCGATGAAATTGAAAGCCGCGGCGAGCGACGCGATGCCGAGGATCTGGAGCCCCAACGCCCAAAAGCTGATGTTCATTCCAGGTGAGTACTGGATCGACGTCAGGTTCGCATACCCAAACCATCCCCCGTCAGGCGCCGCGCCGAATAAGAAACTGGAGTTGAGAAACAGTCCGCCGAGCAGGAACACCCAGTAGCTGAAGGCATTGAGTCGTGGGAAGGCGACGTCCCGCGCTCCGATCTGGAGCGGGATGATGAAGTTGAAGAACGCAGCCGACATCGGCATGATGGCCAGGAACACCATCGTCGTGCCGTGCATCGTGAAGAGTTGGTTGAAGGTCTCCGCGCCGATCAATGTGTTGTCGGCCCGCGCCAATTGGAGACGAATCAGCAGCGCCTCGAGTCCCCCGAGCAAGAAGAAGAAAAACGCGGTGACTCCATAGAGGATGCCGATGCGCTTGTGATCGGTGGTGGTGATCCAACCCCACACCCCAGAGCGAGCGTCGGCCGCACCATGAGCACCCGCAACCGAGCCAGCCGTGGCGGCGGGCGCGCCCATCGCTATCTCAGACTCCGGAGATATGCCACGAGCGCGGTGATCTCCTGCTGGGAGAGACCAATCGTCGGCATCAAGCTGCCGGGCTTGATCGCCGCGGGATCCCTCAACCACGCCGCAAGGTCCTCGGCTGTGTTGTTCAATACGCCGGCGGCGAGCGTCGATCGGCCGGCCACATGGTTGAGATTCGGTCCTAACACACCGAACGACACGTTCTGAATCGCGTGGCAGGCTATGCAGGAGTTCGAGGCCGGGGTGCGCACCGCGCGAAACGCGGCGAGGCCCTGCTGCTCGAGGGTGCTCAGCGAATCCTCAGACGCGTGCGGACTGTTTTGCGCAGCCACCCAGGCGGCGAAGTCGTCCGCCGTATGGACGATGGCCCGGAACCGCATGTTGGCGTGCGACAATCCGCAAAACTCGGCGCACTGCCCGAGAAACTCCCCGACCGAATCGGGGGTGAACGACAGCCGATTGTTGCGGCCCGGCAACATGTCGCGTTTCCCGCCCAGACGGGGCACCCAGAAACTGTGGATGACATCCGCCGACGTGAGCTGAACGGTTACCGCGCGACCCTGCGGCAGGTGCAGGTCGTTCGCCGTTACGATGCCGTACTCGGGATAGCGAAACTCCCACCACCACTGGTGACCGATGGCTTGGACCTCCAGTGGGTTGTCGGCGGCTGGTCCGGCATCACGCCAAATGGTTTGAATGGTCGGCACGGCGATGAACACGATGATCATGGCCGGCGCCAGGGTCCATGCAATCTCCAACGCCGTGTGCCCGTGGATCGGCACGGGCTGCTCCCCGTCGGGCCGGGCGCGGAATCTGATCAACACGTACACGACGCCTACCTCGACCACGACAAAGACGCCCACCCCCCACCAGAAGATCAGCCCAAACAGGCCGGCGAGATCGCGGCCAAACGATGTAGTCGGGTCGAAGGTCGACTGCGGAAACGGTCCTTGGCATCCCACCGCGCCGGCGAGGAGGGCTGCGAACGCCAGCATGACAAGCGGCTTCGCCCGAAGGGCGGACCGCCGATATCGAATCATGGCGCGGTGAATCCTATTGCGGAAAAGCGATTATTACGGGGTCACGGTGGTGACACTCGACCACGGCCCGCAACGCCCCGGCAAATGGTAGCCTAGGGCACGGTCACGGTCAACTTGGGCACCAAACGTGCCCCGACCGAAGAGCGGTCGTGTCGATGTGTGAGGAACGCAAGAGGTCGTGGAGACGACGCCCCCACGACCTAAATCTCGGCGTGACGATCGGTTGGTCGGGTCACCCAGGCGAGATCATCGGGCCCGCCGCAGCCACAGGTCTCCACTCAGCGTCTTTATCGACAGGGAGCGGCCGCCGTCGCCGATGGTACCCCGGATGTGCCCGCCGATCCATCGATTGCTGCGGCTCCGGATGGAGATAGGGAAGTCCGAGTCCATATCACCGGACAGTGATTCGAACTCCACTTCGGTGGCGAGATTATCTGGAAACGAAAGCGTGATGTCGCCGCTCACCGTCGCGAATTCGAGATCGCCCCGCCAATCTGCCCGCCCCATCTCGGCTTCGATCGACCCGCTCACCGTCGAGACGTCCGCCAGATCCGACGTGCTGACGTAGATGTCGCCACTCACTGTGCGCGCCAGGACGTGGGAGTCCAATCCCTCGGCTTCGACGTTGCCCGATATGGTGCGACCGACGAACCGCACGCCGGCGGGCACCCGAACCTCGAAGTCAACCTCGACGTCGGTATTCCGGATGTTGAGGTCGTGCCAGCCGCCCGGTTCGCACTCATTCGGCCCGCGGCGAGAGTTATGACGCCGCCGTCCGCGGCGTATGGGATACATCGCGCAGATGGTCACGCCGTCGTCGTCTTCGACCACCTCGATGTGGACGTCGTCAAAGTCCCGCCGGCGACCGTGCATCCTAGCGACGACCTCCACCCGACTCCCCGACGCCAGTGTCGCCCAGATGTTGCCGGACACCCCTTTGATCTCTATCACATCGCCGCGGGCTATCGTGCCGCTCCATTCGAAATCCTCGTCTTGCGCTGCGACGGCGGACGGTCCCGCAGTCAAGACGGCGGCAACCGCCACGAGTGTGAGCTCTGAAACAGTCTTCATATCGCTACATCTCTCTCTGAGTGGCCGCATGGCAACCCGGCGTATGCCGCCCAGGCCTGCGGTGGCTTACTCTTTGGCACCAGACAAAATGTCTTGAACTGGATGGCCGGCGTGTTTCGCCAGGGCGACCCGCCTCCAAACCCTACGGCGCATCCCACCCCTGGGATTCACGTGCTGGCTGGCTCCGGCAGGCTAGCAGGAATCTCGCCTGGTTACGACGGCCAGAATGCGTCGCGCAGCTGCTTGATCCGCGGGTCGTGCGGAACCCTGACCCCATCCAGCATCGCAACGCCGACCACGCCCCGCACCGACGTGGTGATGAACGCGGGCCGGCCTTCCAATAGCTCTCGGGCAAAGCAGCCTGGCTCGACGTCGAGCCCTATCTGTCCGGCAAGCTCGATCACGCGATCGCGGCCAATGCTGGGCAGGATGCCGAGGTCGAGGGACGGGACGCGTAGGACAGCTCCTTCGAACCAGCAGATAGCGAACAAGGTGCCTTCGGCTACGGCGCCGTCCGCGGTGAGGAGCAATCCTTCATCGGCGCCATTTTGGCGTGCCTCGGCCTGCGCCTGCTCGAACGCCGTCCTGGCAGTCGTCTTCACCGCATAGCCGGGGTGTGGCACTGACGAAGTGACGAGAGCTAGGGGGGCGGTGCTCGGCACCGGGCGCTCCGAGATGTCGAGCGTGGAACCATCCCACTCCACCCGCAGCGCACGATCGGGCCGATCCCCGAGCCCCAGCTCATCGAGGCGCGCGCCGAGGGCCTTCGGGGGAGGCATGCCGACGGCCGCACAGCCCCCTCGGAGCCGCTCTATGTGACGGTCGATGAACGGTAGCCGACCGTTCCGGACTCTGATCGTCTCGTAGACAGTGGTCATGAACACCCGACGACACATGTGACGCCCCGCCAACATCGCCGTCCCTCTCACGTTGCCTCGGCACCGTGTGAGGAGGCGAGCTGCGAGGCGAGTTGGTCCCGACCGTTACGCGCCCGCTGGCGTCTCGGAACTAAAGACTTTCTTGAAGTCGGCACCGGTCGGATTCTGGAATAACCGCAGTCCGAACTCCGGGACGAGCGCCATCACATGTTCGAAGATATCCGCCTGGATGCCCTCGTACACACTCCACGCAGTGTCGTTGGTGAAGACGTACACCTCGAGCGGAATGCCGTGCGGTGTGGGGGCGAGCTGGCGCACCATCAAGGTTTTTTCCTGATGGATCTTGGGATGGTTCTTCAAGTAGTTGAGGATGTATGCTCGGAACGTCCCAATATTGGTGAGCCGACGCATATTGACATCACCCGGCTCGCCGCCCAGGGCTTCGTTGTAATCTCTCAGTTCTTTCTGCTTTTGCTCGATGTAGTCCCGCAGCAGTGCAAAGCGCTTGAATCGAGTGATCTCCTCGTCCGAGAGAAATCGGATCGTACCCTTGTCGATCCAGATGGAGCGTTTGATGCGTCGCCCACCCGACTCCGACATGCCTCGCCAGTTCTTAAAGGAGTCTTCAATGAACTTGGACGTCGGGACCGTCGTGATCGTGTTGTCCCAATTTTGGATCTTCACGGTGTGTAGCGCGATGTCGATCACATCCCCGTCTGCATTGTACTTCGGCATCTCGATCCAGTCGCCCACGCGGACCATGTCGTTGCTCATGAGCTGGATGCTCGCCACGAGGGAAAGCAACGTGTCTTTGAAGACCAGCATGAGGACGGCGGTCATCGCGCCGATACCGCTCAAGAAGATGAGCGGCGACCGATTCATCAGCGTGGCTAGGACCACGACCGCTCCCAACACATACACCGCGATCTTGCTCACCTGGAGGTAGCCCTTGATCGGACGGTGCGCCGCCATCTCGAAGCGCTCGTAGATGTCGTTGACGGCCGTCAACAATGCTCCAATGGCCAGCACCACAACCGCCACCATGAACGCCGCCGCGACGTGCCGGATGAACGCCTCCGCCTCCGGCCCGACTCCCGGCACAACGGGAATCCCAAAATAGATCACGAGCGCCGGCACGAGGCGCCCGAAACGCTCGAACACACGGTGCTCGAGTAGCTCGTCGTCCCACGCGAACTTCGTGCGCTTTACGACCAAGGAGATGGCGGCGAGAATTCTCTGCTTCGCCACGACATCCATGAGCCAAGCCAACAGGATCATGGCGGTCAGGGCCAGAGCCGTCGCGACCGTCGGATACGCGTTCAGCCAATCCGCCACCGTCGTAACCGCGCTCGCGGCGGTCGTATCAGGCGGCGCTTGATTCATGGGCAGGCCTATCATCTTACACCGGATTGTCTAAGAGCAAGAATTCCCGAACATCACGCACGCTAAGCTACCGAGACACCGCGGCCGCAAGCAATAGGCTGACTCGCGTATTGCCAGGTATTGCTCTATCTTAGCCGCGCGTCTCTCACTACCACATCACGCAGGAGCCGTCCATGGGCATCGCCCGCAGCACGCTGTTGTGGTGTTCCCGGAACCGGTGGATCGAAAACCAATTCCGCCATCGCCGTTTCGCAAAGAAAGCCGTGTCTCGATTCATCCCCGGGGAGGATGTTGGCTCGGCCTTGGGCGCCGCACGCGATTTGGCGAAACACCACATAGCGACGGTAGTCACCCAACTGGGCGAGAACGTGTCGTCAATGGCTGAGGCCGAGCAGGTAACCAAACATTACCTCGCCGTTCTCGATGAGGCACGCGATCTGCAACCGCGCCCTCATATATCGGTCAAGCTCACGCAACTCGGACTTGATATCGACCGAGCCGCGACCGTCTCGCAACTCGAACAATTGGTCTCACATGCTGCAACGACGAACAACGTCGTTTGGATCGACATGGAGGGTTCGAACTACGTCGACATTACGCTGGAGATCCACAACGAGGTCCGCTCAAAGCACGACAACGTCGGCGTGTGTTTGCAAGCCTATCTCCACCGCACGCCCAAAGATCTTGAAGACTTGCTGGCGATGGGCAGCACAATCCGCTTGGTCAAAGGCGCCTACCAGGAACCGCCCAGCGTCGCCATGGCCAGTAAGCGCGACGTGGATGCCGCGTTTCTGGACCTTGCGATCAAACTCGGCGAACATGCCGCTCGTGGCGCACCGGTGAAGCCGGGAATCGCGACTCACGACACCGCACTCCTGGCCCAGCTCGAAAAACACGCCGTGGAGAGGGGATGGGGAAAGGATACGTACGAGATTCAGATGTTATACGGCATCCGGCGACGGGAGCACCTTCGGCTGGCCGCCGCCGGCGTTCCCATGCGGGTGTTGATCAGCTACGGCGAGGCGTGGTTCGCATGGTATGTGCGTCGGCTGGCCGAACGGCCGGCAAATGTCGGGTTCGTACTGAGAAGCATGTTGTGGCGATGAGACTGGCCGACTCAGCCGAAACCACCAACAGCCTGCTGACAGCCGGCCGCGGATGGGGTAAGATTGAATCATGATTGCGGAAGTCATCAAAATGCTCCAGGCCGAGGTCCAAACCCTCACTCACGAGCTGACCGTGACCCTGCCGGAGGCCTTGGAGAAGGCCATTGCCCTGGGCGACCTGAAGGAAAACGGCGATTACCACGCCGCCCTCGAGCGCCAGCAATTCGTGCAAGGGCGTCTGGGACATCTTACTCAGCGCCTCACCAAACTGTCGCAGATCGACATGTCCAAGATTCCGACGGATCGAGTGGGTTTGGGGTCCCGTGTGGTCGTGCGCGACATGGCAACCAAGGAAGACGAAACGTTCGAATTGGTAATCGCCGACGCCATGGACCTCGATCTGGGACAGATCTCGGTCGCGTCACCCCTCGGAAGCTGCCTGATCAACAAGAAGGTCGGCCAAACGACGGAGGCTCGGCTTCCGATGGGCACTAGAAAATTCAAGATTCTCAAACTGCAGACGCTTCACGACTTGGCCGGAGATGAACTCGGCTAGCCACACCTAATCCTGCAACAGCACAAATCAAAGCAGGCCGTCCCCCGGACGCACAAAAATCTTTTCACTCCGCACCTCATCATCGCGACCTCCTTTCCGACCCCGCGGGCGCACGTTACGATTCGACGATGGAGCGTCGCGAACATCACATCAAGATCGAACGCACGGCACGCTACGTGACCTTGGGGACACCCCACCACGGCTTGGCCCAGGTGTGGTTCGCATGTCACGGGTACGGACAGCTGGCGCACGAATTTCTCGATCACTTTGGGGTCTTGAACGACGGCACGCGGCTCATCGTCGCCGCCGAGGGCCTCTCGCGCTTCTATCGGGATGCGGCACACCGGGAGATCGGCGCGTCGTGGATGACGAGTGAGGACCGACTGAACGAGATCGACGATTACGTGGCCTATCTGGAGTCGCTCTACACTCACGTGTTCGAGCGCGTGGATCGTGACGCAGTGGACGTGTTCGTACTCGGCTTCTCACAGGGCGTCGCGACGGCGGCCCGCTGGATCGCTCACGGAACCGTACATGCAGAACACCTCGTTCTTTGGGCTGAACTGATGCCACCGGAGTTCAGGTCGCGCGAAGGGTTCAGAAGACTCCGAGCCCTCGACTTGACCCTGGTATACGGAACTCGCGACAAGTCCATCACCTCCGCGCAGTTGGCAGAGCAACAGGAGCGGCTCGAAGCACACGGAGTTGAGGCCCGTCAACTCTCGTTTGACGGCGGACATCGGATGGACAGGGACACCCTCCTCGCCATCGCCAAGGGGCCGTAACTGCTAAACGGTAGTCCGCACGGCAACGTAGTACACCACCAACAGCGCGGCCAGCAACCACATCCCCGCACTCACGTCCCGACCCTTCCCCCCCAACGACTTGACCACCGGATATGTGACGAGCCCCAGGGCAATGCCGTCGGCGATGGAGTAGAAGAAGGGAATGCCGACCATGACGAGGAATCCCGGGATCGCTTCGGTGAGATCCGACCACTCCATGCGCGTGACGTTGCGCGCCATCATGACCCCAACCAGCACCAGGGCCGGCGCCGTGATGGGCGGATAGCTTCCGACCATGGCGATGACCGGATAGAAAAAGAGCGCTAGCAGGAACAGCACCGAAACCGTGACGGCCGTAAGGCCGGTTCGCCCGCCATGTTCTACACCCGCCGCGCTCTCGATGTAGCTCGTAACCGTACTCGTCCCCAGGGCTGCGCCCGCCACCGTTCCCAAAGCATCTGATAGCATGGCCCGCTCGACGCGTGGCAACTTGCCGTCGCGCATCAGGCCCGCCTGCGTGCCGACACCAATCAGCGTGCCCATCGTGTCGAACACGTCCATGAACAAGAACATGATGACGACCGGAATCATCGGGCCGGTGAGCGCCGCCGCGATGTCCATCCGCAGGAACGTGGGGCCGAGCGACGGTGGCACGGCAACCAGGCCGTCGGCCAACTTGAACTGTGTCGCCAGCAACGATCCCGCCAGCGCGGGGGAGTCGGCCATGCCGGTCGGGAGCAGTGGAATCACCGCCTTGAAGATTAAGGTTGCCGCAAGTGCAGCGGCCATGCCCCACATGATCGAACCCACCACCCGGCGGGCGTGCAGTACGGCGCCTGTGAGGAACCCGATGAGAAACACGAGCGTGTCGGGCGAAGCGAGGACCGGATTTAACCGGACGGCCGTGGCGGGATCCGCCCAGATCAGTTGCCCGTTACGAAGCCCGATGAACGCAATGAACAGACCGATGCCCACAGCGATCCCCTGTTTCATGCTCGGGCTCACGGTTTCGAGCAACTGCTTGCGTACGCCGAGGAGCGATAACAACAGAAAAAGCATCCCGGCAACGAAGACGGCTCCGAGCGCGGCCCTCCACGGCTCCGCTACCCCGGCGGCCGCGGCCACCGGTATGGCGGTCACCACGAAGAAGAAATTCTGGCCCATCCCCGGGGCAAGCGCGATGGGATACCGGGCGAACAGTCCCATGACAGCGGTGGCCAATGCCGCCGCCAGGCATGTGGCGGTCGTGACGGCGCCGGCGTCCATGCCGGTGTCAATCCCCAACATCGACCCCGACAGCACCGCCGGCTGTACAAAGATGATGTAAGCCATGGTGAGGAAGGTCGTCACGCCCGCGGCGATCTCGGTTCCCAACACGGTGTCGTGCTCGGCAAGCCGAAAGAAATCACGAATCATCACTCAACCAACCCGCCCTTTGGGTCTTGTCACTCGCCAGCCTCTCAGGTCCTCGCGTGTCCTCCAAAAGTTCGTCGGTCGCCTGAGCGGAGGTAAGGGGACGTCGCTAGTGTTACACAACGAGAGACCATCGAAGGCAAAGCACACACAACACTGCCGAGCATCGAGACCCCGGCATATCTTTTCCGGATGCTGCGCATCCATCCCAAAGGTCCGGACCCGGTCATCGACTGTCCGTGAAGTGGCAGGGCGTGATCGAGAAGTTTCGACCGCATCTTCCGCTCGGCTCGGACGTGAAGGCCGTCACGCTGCTCGAGGGCGACACACCGCTCCTGCCAGCCCCCCGATTGGCACAAGCCGTTGGCCTATCGGGCGACCTGTATCTGAAGGTCGAAGGCGCCAACCCCACCGGTTCCTTCAAGGACCGGGGCATGACCGTCGCCATCTCCCAAGCGGCGGCGGAAGGCTCCCGTGCCATCATCTGTGCCTCCACCGGCAACACCTCGGCCTCCGCCGCCGCCTACGCGGCGCAGGCGGGTATGGAAGCCTACGTCCTCATTCCAAAAGGCAAGATCGCGCTGGGCAAGCTGAGCCAAGCGCTGCTGCACGGTGCGCGCATCGTAGCCATCGAGGGCAATTTCGACCAAGCCCTCGAGATGGTCTCAGCCATTGCGCAGCAGCATGCATTGACGATCGTCAACTCGATCAATCCGTACCGCCTCCACGGTCAGAAGACGGCGGCATTCGAGATATGCGACACGCTCGGCCGGGCCCCCGACTACCACTTCTTGCCCGTGGGCAACGCGGGCAACATCACGGCGTACTGGATGGGATATTGCCTGTATCACGAGGCGGGCATCACCAGCGGCACACCAAGGATGATGGGATTCCAGGCATCGGGCGCCGCGCCGCTCGTCCAGGGGAGGCCGGTGCGAAACCCGGAGACACTGGCCACGGCGATTCGCATTGGCAACCCGGCGAGCTGGAACGGGGCCGAGGCCGCGCGCGACGAATCGGGAGGCATGATCGGCTGCGTCACCGATGAAGAGATCCTCGCCGCGCAGCGTCTGCTGGCCACCTCCGAGGGGGTGTTCGCCGAGCCGGCCTCGGCCGCCGCCGTCGCCGGCCTGCAAAAGGTGTGTGGCACCGACCAAATACCGGTCCCATCTGTTATAGTGTGTACGCTGACCGGCCACGGGCTCAAAGATCCTTCCGCCATCACGGACGTGTGTCCGGAGCCGGTCAGCGCACCAGCAAATATCGACGCGGTTCGAAAGGTCTTGAAACTGTGAACACCGAAGGCCCCGTCCGACTCGCCGTCTGCGAGGCACCCGTCGTCATGACGCCAGGCGATGAAGGCTGGCAGGCGCTTGCCGCAGACGCACGCGCTGTGAAGGCGGACATGTTCCTCCTCAACGAGATGCCATTCGGGCCGTGGCTGTGCGCGCGGGCCGAACCTTCGTTTGATGATCTACTCTCGGTACAGCGCCTGCACGAGCAGGGCATTGGGCACTACGGCGACTTGGGAGCCTCGGTGGTGTTTGGAAGCCATCCGACCTTCGAGGAAGGAAGCAGCGTGAACGAGGGTTTCGTATGGGAGGGCGGCCCCGGCACGTCACCCGTCCACACCAAACAGTTCTTCCCGAACGAAGAAGGTTGGCACGAAACGCAGTGGTTCGAAGGAGGGCAGCGCCAGTTCGAGATCGCCGAGGTGGGGGGCCTGAAGGTCGCCTTTCTCATTTGTACCGACATCATGTTCAACGAGTGGGCCCGTCACTACGGTCGCTCCGGCGCAGACCTGATCGTGGTACCGCGAGCCACCCCGGTGTCCACGCTCCATCGGTGGAGGACCGCGGTTCAAATGGCAGCGGTCGTGTCCGGATGCTATGTCGCGAGTTCGAACCGGGCCGGCGAGGAACAGGGAATCGACTTCGGAGGACTGGGTTGGATCGTCGATCCCTCCGGAGTCGTGATCGCCGAAACGTCGGCGGACGAGCTCGTGGTGGCGGCCGATATCTACCGATCGGTATCGGCGCATGCCAAGCGCGAGTACCCCTGCTACGTAGAAGACCTACCCGTCTCCGAGGATGAGCTATCGTGAGATCGGCGACGGCATGCAACGAACAACACTCCACGACAGTCATGCATGAATGACCAGCAGCTGCTGAGGCAGCTGGTGGGTTTCGACTCCGTCAGTCGCAACAGCAACCTGCCCATCGCGGATTTCCTGTGTGAGTATCTCGACCGCCCGGGAGTGGGCATCCAACGCAATCCGTCGCCGGACGGCACCAAGACCAACGTCGTTATCGCGTTCGGGCCAGACACGGACGAACACCGAAACGGGCTCGTCCTCTCGGGACACATGGATGTCGTGCCCGCTGACGAGGAGGGATGGTTGTCGGATCCATTTGCGCTGGCCGAAACCGGCGACGCACTGGCCGGTCGTGGAAGCAGCGACATGAAGGGCTTCCTGGCCATCGCCGCCAACGCGGCCGCCCGACTGGATCTCACCAAGCTCTTGTATCCGCTCGTGCTCGTGTTCACGTACGATGAGGAGGTCGGCACGATCGGCGCCAAGCACCTTGCGGACACATGGCCTGACGCCGAAACGCTGCCGCGCAGCGCGATCATCGGGGAACCGACTTCGCTTCGCGTCATCCGCATGCACAAAGGGCACGTGAACCTGCGCTTCACCGTCGAGGGCGTGCCGGCGCACAGCGGGTATCCTCACCTGGGGGTCAATGCCATCGAACCCGTTGGGCGCATGATCGTCGCGCTGGCAGATTTGCGTCGAGAGCTCGAGCAGGAGACACCGGAACACCGAGAATTTTTCCCCGAGGTTCCCTACGTGCCGTTGAACGTAGCCCAGGTGGGCGGCGGCGTGGCGGTGAACGTGGTTCCCGATCACTGTGAGTTGCACGCGGGATTCCGCCTGTTGCCGGGGATGGAAGCCACGCCGATCCTCGACCGCATCCGCACCGCGCTGGACAATGCGCTCGGGGATTCGCACTACGACATGCAAGTGCTTTGCGAGAGCCCGCCAATGCTCCTCGACGACCAGGCACACATCTATCGCACCGCGTGTCAGCAGGTCGAGCAAGCCGACACCCACAGCGCATCGTATGCGACGGACGCGGGGTGGCTGCAAACGATGGGCCTGGAGTGCGTCATTTGGGGACCGGGCTCGATCGAAGTCGCCCACAAGCCCAACGAATCGATCCCGATTTCGGAGATGCGGCGCGGAAGCGAACTGGTGGAGCGCGTGATCGAGCGGCACTGTCTCACACCGAAGTGATCGTCCCGTGACCGAAACTGAGGTCGTGCAGGGCGACTTGACCTGGACCGGCGCGGAGTTCGAGGAAGGGATCCAGGTCGTCATCGACCCCGACGGCCGGATCGCCGACATCGGACGACTCGGTCTGACTCCCACCAAGCGTCTACACCAGCAAGCACTGCTGCCCGGCCTGGTCAACAGCCACTCCCACGCATTTCAACGGGGGCTTCGGGGTGTGGGCGAGCAGTTTCCCGATGGCGCCGGCACCTTCTGGACCTGGCGGGAGGCCATGTACGGCCTCGTTCGGGAACTCGATGAGGAGTCGTTCTACGACCTGAGTCTGCAGGCCTTTCGGGAAATGCGCGCGGCAGGTATCACAACTGTGGGCGAGTTCCATTATTTCCACCACTCAGGCGACGGCGAAGATTTCGCGCTCGATGGGGCGGTGCTGAGAGCGGCAGCCAGCGCCAATGTGCGAATCGTCTTGTTGAACGCGTTCTACAAGACGGGTGGTATCGGCCAACCTCTCGAGCCTGCGCAGCAGCGGTTTCGCGTCGCGTCTCCGGAGGTGTATTGGGAGCGGATGAGCGAGCTGGCCGGTATGCTCGATACCCGGACACAAAGTCTTGGCGTGGTGGTACACAGCATACGAGCTGCGAAGTTGGACGACGTCGTTGACCTTCACGAGGAGTCGATTCGACGCGGATTGCCGTTCCACATGCACGTGGAGGAGCAACGCAAGGAAATCGACGACGCCATCACCTCGTACGGCAAACCTCCGATGGCCGTCTTGAACAGCGCCCTGAGCACCATGACCAATGTCACGGCGGTGCACTGTACGCATACGACCCCCAAAGACATGGAGCGGTTCATCGACAACGGCGGCACCGTGTGCGTCTGCCCGCTGACCGAGGGGAGCTTGGGGGACGGGATTCCCGCGCTGCCTGCCGAGCGAGATCTCGCAACGCGCGTCACCCTGGGAACCGATTCCAACGCCCGGATCTGCATGACCGAAGAAATGCGGTGGCTCGAGTTCGGCCAGCGGGTCGTCAACTACACGAGAGGCGTCTACACCGACGCTGAGGGAAGCACCGCACGGGCCCTGATACGCATCGCGACGGAAAACGGCGCGCGGGCGCTCGGCGTTGACGCCGGCGCCATCAGGCCTGGGAAGTGGGCTGATTTGGTCGCCATCGACTTGTCCGCACCATCCTTGCAAGGATGCGACGAAACGACGCTGTTGGAAGCGTTCGTGTTCGGTACCGGAAACGAGGCCATAGCCGGAACCTGCGTCGGCGGGAAGTGGCAGGACTGAATACCCGCAGGGCGATCCATCCCATGACCGCAGTTGCGCGACGTTCGCCCCGCCCCGGCTCTGCGCACGGCTAATGGCGCATTGACCGTACTGCACGGCCGCACCGTCCTCGACGCGCGCCCGCTCGCGTGCGATGACGCTCCTCAGCAAACGCCACTGGCCCTGACCGCGGTCTCACCGTATTCTACGCTGCGACTGGAATATCTCTTCACTTCACCCCCGTACTCATGACGCACGCGACGATTTCGTTGAAGACGGACGGCTTTGGGCAAACCGCCCGCAGTGACGCGTGGTGGCTACAACCCACCACCGTGTTTTTTGGCCTGAGCGCATTCATCCTGTACTCGACTTGGGCGGCTTTTCAGGGCGAGCACTACCATTTCGGCCCCTATTTGTCGCCATTCTATTCGCCCGAGCTGTTCGGCGACTCACCGCACAGTTTGTTCGGCCCCAAGCCCGCGTGGTGGTTCAGCTGGCTCCCGTGGTCGCCGGCGTTCCTGATTCTTTGGGTCCCGGTGGGGTTTCGCCTGACTTGCTACTACTACCGCGGCGCGTATTACAAAGCGTTTTGGGCCGACCCCCCCAACTGCGCGGTCGGAGAGCCTCGCAAGCGGTTCCGCGGTGAGAATTCGTTTCCTCTGATCCTGCAGAACATCCATCGGTACTTCATGTACCTTGCTCTGGGTTTTCTCGTCATCCTGTCAACCGATGTCTGGAACGCCCTGTGGTTCGAAAACGCGGTGACGGGTGAGACCACGTTCGGGATGGGAATTGGCACGCTAGTGCTGGCGACGAACGTGGTGTTACTGAGCGGTTATACGCTGGGGTGTCACTCGCTCCGCCACTTGGTGGGCGGCCGCTTCGACCATCTCTCCAAGCGCCCGATGCGGCGCACCGCGTACAGCTGCGTCGGGTGTCTCAACCAGCGCCACATGCTGTTTGCCTGGATGAGCCTGGTCTGGGTTGGGTTTTCGGATGTTTACGTCCGCATGTGCTCGATGGGGATCTGGACCGACTGGAGGATCTTCTGATGTCGGAACATCAGATCCATGAACATGACGTGCTGATCATCGGCGCCGGGGGAGCCGGCCTCCGCGCCGCCATCGCCGCATCGGCGGAGGGCGCCACGGTGGGCGTGGTGTGCAAGTCGCTGCTGGGCAAGGCCCACACCGTGATGGCCGAGGGAGGCGTGGCGGCGGCGATCGGGAACGTGGACGACCGCGACAATTGGCGTGTTCATTTCGCCGACACGATGCGTGGAGGCCAATATCTCAACAACTGGCGCATGGCGGAGCTACACGCCAAAGAGGCGCCGGACACGGTGCGCGAGCTGGAGGCGTGGGGAGCCCTGTTCGACCGCACCGACGACGGCCGAATTCTACAGCGCAATTTCGGCGGGCACGCGTACCCGCGGCTTGCGCACGTGGGAGACCGCACCGGACTGGAGATGATCCGGACCCTGCAAGACTACGGTGTCCACCAAGGAATGGATGTCCACATGGAGTGTACCGTGATCACACTCCTCGAGGACGGGGAACGCGTGGTGGGTGCGCTGGCATACGACCGCGAGAAGGGGCACCTCAAGGTGTTTCACGCCAAGGCGGTCGTGCTGGCCACGGGCGGCATCGGGAAGGCATTCAAGATCACGAGCAACAGCTGGGAATACACGGGCGACGGACACACGCTCGCATACGATGCGGGTGCCGAACTCATCGATATGGAGTTCATACAGTTCCACCCAACGGGCATGATGTGGCCGCCGAGCGTGCGTGGCATCCTGGTCACCGAGGGCGTACGTGGCGAAGGCGGCGTGCTGCGGAACGCCAACGGACACCGATTCATGTTCGACGACATCCCGCCGCTCTACGTGAGCTCGACCGCGGACAGCGAAGACGAGGGATGGCGTTACACCCAGGGCGATCGCGATGCGCGGCGTCCGCCGGAGCTCCTCACACGCGACCACGTCGCACGATGTATCGTGCGCGAGATCAAGGAAGGTCGAGGGAGTCCGCACGGAGGCGTATTTCTCGACATCTCCTGGATCAAGGAGAGGATGCCCAAGGCGGCCGAACACATCAAGAAGAAGCTCCCGAGCATGTATCACCAGTTCAAGCGACTGGCGGATCTCGACATCACGGAGCAACCGATGGAGGTCGGCCCGACCACGCACTATGTGATGGGCGGCGTTCGCGTGGACGCCGACACCCAGATGTCCACCGTGCCTGGTTTGTTTGCGGCGGGTGAGTGCGCTGCGGGTCTGCACGGCGCCAACCGTTTGGGGGGCAACTCGCTGTCCGACCTCTTGGTGTTCGGCAATCGGGCGGGCGTGCATGCGGCGCGGTTCGCGAAGGAGCGCGGGGCCGGGACGATTAACGACGCCCAGGTGGAGGAAGCCGGTCGCGCGACGCTGGCCCCGTTCGAGCGAGTGGGCGGTGAGGGTCCTTATCAGATTCAGAATGCGCTGCAGGACATGATGCAGGACCAAGTCGGGATCGTCCGCACGGGGGAAGACATGCAACGGGCGCTGGACGGCATCCAGCAACTCCGCGACCGCGCCCAGCGCGTCAGCGTCAACGGCAACCGAGTGTACAATCCAGGGTGGCACACGGCTCTCGATCTGCACAGCCTGCTGACCGTTGCGGAAGCCGTCGCCCGATCGGCGATAACCCGAAAGGAGAGTCGCGGTGCACACTTTCGGGAAGACCACCCCGAGAAGGATGAATCGGAAGGCAATCTGAATACCGTCATCACGAAGCACCCCGATGGCTCGATGGCTCTGACACGCGAGCCCAAACGAGAGATGCCTGCGGAACTCCGGGCGATCATCGAGGAGATGAAGTAATGGCGAAGGCCACGTTCAGGATTTGGCGCGGGGACGCGGACGGGGGCGAGTTACGCGACTACACCACGGAGGTGTCCGAAGGAATGGTCGTGCTGGATGCCGTTCTCCAGATTCAAGCAGACGAAGCCAACGACCTCGCTGTGCGCTGGAACTGCAAGGCGGGTAAGTGCGGGTCGTGTTCGGCAGAGGTGAATGGAGTGCCGAAGCTGATGTGCATGACGCGCTTGAATGAACTACCGCTGGAAAAACCCGTCACACTGCACCCGATGAAGGCATTCCCCTTGGTGAAGGACCTCGTGACAGATGTTTCGTGGAACTTCGAGATCAAGAAGAGAATCAAGCCGTTCAAGCCCCGGCCCCCTGACGCCGAGGACGGGACGTGGCGCATGGCGCAGAGCGATGTCGATCGCGTCATGGAGTTTCGTAAGTGTGTCGAGTGTTTCTTGTGCCAAGACGTGTGTCACGTGCTGCGCGAGCACCAGCTGTTCGACGGATTCATCGGACCGCGGTTTTTGGTTCACGTGGCCGCGCTCGAGATGCACCCGCTCGACACCGAGAACCGACTCGAGGCTCTCCGCACGGACCAGGGAATCGGCTACTGTAACATCACCAAGTGCTGCACGAACGTGTGTCCCGAAAACATTACTATCACCGATAACGCAATCATTCCCTTGAAGGAACGCGTTGTCGACGAGGCGTACGACCCGCTGCGGCGGTTCTTCCGAAAGATGACCGGCGGTCGGTAGTGTGCTCGGCACCGGCTTGTGACCGATGACGCGGCTCCGGATCTACAGCCGTCAAGGACGTTCCCCCGCGGCTCCCCCAGTAGTTACCTTCCATAGCTCATGAGCGCTCTTTTCTTGTTGTTAATGGTGATGGTCATCGTCAAAAGCCCGATCGGAAAAGCCCTGGCCGACCGGCTGGCGGGTCGCGTGCCGGCAGCCGGCTTGAACGACGCCGACCTCGATCTCCTGCATCAGATGGACGACCGCGTGTTGGATCTCGAGGAACGGCTGGAGTTCGCCGAACGGTTGATTCAGCAACAGCAAGAGCGGGAGCGCCTGCGCGCCGGGGAATAGACCGTTTGCCGGGCGGGGCAAAGCTCCCATCTCGCACGGCACTTGCCAACGGCACCATATTTTCCACTCGGATCAGACACATCCAAACCACGGAGTCGATCATGCTATCACGCCGCGAGTTCCTAGCGACCTCATCCCTTGCTGCCGCCGGCACGGCCTGCACCAGCGGACGGGCGGCGACCGCAGACGACAACCTGGCGGATTCGATAGCCAACCTCGAGTCCATGAGCGAACTGGCGACACCCATCTCCGCCGATGAGCGGCGGGGCCGCATCGAAAAAGCGCGCCGCCTGATGAGAGCGAATTCCCTGAGCGGCATGATGCTGACCGGCGGAACGTCGTTGGAGTACTTCACGGGCGTGCGTTGGGGACTGAGCGAGCGGCTCTTTGCGGTCATCCTTCCCGTCAGCGCGCAACCTTTCGTAGTGACTCCGGCGTTCGAAGAGGAACGGACTCGGGAGCAGCTCGCGTCAGGGCCGCTCGACTCCACCGAGGTGCTCGCGTGGGAAGAGCACGAGAGTCCGTACCGGCTAGTCGCCGGGGGACTGCGAGCTCGGGGGCTCAGCGCCGGGCGGCTCGGCATCGAGGAAACCGTGCGTTTCGCATTCAGCGACCGCGTCGGCACGGCGGCACCGGCCCTCACACTTGCCAGCGCGACGCCGGTGACGGCCGGATGCCGCACCGTCAAGGATGCGCACGAGCTGGAGTTGATGCGTCTCGCCTCGACGGTCACCCTGAAGGCGTACGAGGCCGCATACCACGCTCTCGACGAGGGCATGACCCAGAACGACTTCCGAAACCTGGTCTCGACTGCCCACCAACGCCTGGGGTTTGCGGGTGGCGCTGGTGTGCAAGTCGGGGAGTTCTCCGCGCTGCCTCACGGCTCGGTCACTCCACAGGTGATCCGCGAGGGCTCCATCCTGCTGATCGACGGCGGGTGCGGCGTGGAGGGATACCGGTCGGACATCAGCCGCACGTTCGTACTCGGGCGGCCTAGCGACAAGATGAAACGGGTCTTCGAGATCGAATTGGAAGCGCAAACCGCGGCACTCCGTGCAGCGCGGCCTGGCGTCGAGTGCCAGGCCGTCGATGCGGCCGCGCGAAGAGTCATCGTGGACGCGGGTTATGGACCCGACTACACGTATTTCACCCACCGCGTCGGTCACGGGATGGGCATGGACGGCCACGAATGGCCCTATCTCGTGCGGGGGAACACGCTGCCGCTCGCTCCCGGAATGACGTTCAGCGACGAGCCCGGGATTTACCTACCGGGGGAATTTGGCGTGCGTCTCGAAGACGACATGGTCATCACGGAGGACGGCGCTGAGTTAATGACGCCGCAAAGCCCGTCGCTTGAGGATCCATTCGGTACGGTCTCTGCCTGATGAAGCGGCAGCGGCTGCTGGCGCCCCTTTTGCGCCGGCAGCCGTCCAGGGCTACGGCCTAGACGTAGCTCTCATAGTTCGCGTCGTACATCTGCGCCCGAACATGGCCGAGCACGTCGTCGGGCACCTGTTTCGTCGCAAGACCCCCAGCACACGCCACCCGGACCACTTCGGCCGCGATCGCAGCCGACACGTCGCGGATGCGGTTGAAAGGCGGGTAGACCGATCCTTCGTCCAGTGATGTTTGCGTGACCTCGCCCTCCAGTACGCGTGCCGCCGCCAAAAACATCTCACGCGTAACATGCCGCGCTCCGGCGACGACGACACCGAGCCCGATACCGGGAAAGACATAGGCGTTGTTTCCCTGGCCTGGCACATGCCTCCGGCCGTCCAGCTCGACGGGATCGAATGGGCTCCCGCTCGCAAACACGGCCCGCCCGTCCGTCCACCGGTACGCCTGTTCCGCGGTACACTCCGACTTGGAGGTGGGATTCGACAGCGCAAACACGATGGGCCGCTCATTGGCCTCGGCCATCATCCTCAACACCGGCTGCGTAAAAGTCCCCGGCTGACCCGACACGCCGACCAGCGTGGTCGGACGCAACTCGGCGACGGTCGTCTGCAGATCCGGCAGAAACTCGTGATCATGCGCATAGGGACGCTTGTGCTCCGCTAGATCGTCGCGCGACTTTACCACAAGTCCCTTCGAATCGACGAACCAGCAGCGCGCGCGCGCGGTGGCCTCGTCTACGCCGTCTTGCCCGAGTGCTGCCACGATGAGATTTGCGATTCCGGTCGCCGCACTCCCTGCCCCGAGAAACACGATTTTCTGCTCGCGCAACGCCTGTCCCGTGATCCTCGCGGCCGAGAGCAGGCCGGCCAGCGTCACGGCGGCCGTTCCCTGAATGTCATCGTTGAACATGCAGATCCGGTCGCGATACTTCTCCAGCAAGCGCACAGCATTGCGGGTCGCAAAATCCTCGAACTGAATCAGTGCGCCCGGGAACACCTCGTTCACCGCCGTTACAAACTCCTCGACGAGATCTTCATACTCGGCACCGCGCAACCGTGGCTGATCCAAGCCAAAGTACAGCGGGTCCTTTCTGAGAGCGGTGTTCTCCGTTCCGACGTCTAGCATCACCGGAAGACACGCGGACGGGTGGATGCCCGCGCATGCGGTGTAGAGGGACAGCTTCCCAACCGGAATACCCATTCCGTTCGCGCCGAGATCACCGAGGCCGAGAATGCGCTCCCCATCAGTCACGACGACGACGGCCACGTGGGGCCGTGGCCAATTCCTCAGCAGCGTGGCGATCCGTCCCCGGTCGGCGGCCGACACGAACATCCCGCGCGGCCGGCGAAAGATCCTGGCAAACTCCTGACAGGCCTCGCCGACGGTCGGCGTGTAGATGATCGGCAATATCTCTTCGATGTTGGTTATGACTGTTTGATAGAACGCCGCTTCGTTGCGGTCCTGGAGACCGGTGAGAAAAACGTATTTCTCGAGACTGGTGTTCTTTCTACGGAGGTTCTCGAGAATTCGATACTGTTGTTCCTCCTGTGAAAAAACCCGTGGCGGCAACAGACCTCGGACGCCCAACGCGTCGCGCTCGCGTTCGGTAAATGCGGTGCCTTTGTTGCGCTTGGGATCGCGCAGCAATTGTTCGCCGGTTATTTGTTCGGTCTCGGGCGTACTCATCTTCGCTTCCCGCTCTGGACGCATGCCGGTGTCAACTTGGCCTTCCTGGACACGAACGTATCCCGGCCTTAGCCAAGGCATCATCAAACAAGTTAGCCTGTCGGTACCGGGGGTTGGGAAGACTCGAGCAAGAACCGAACGGGTGGGATCGTGCCTACGTTAGTTCAGCTCAGTGAACTCTCGCACCTGAAACGACGTCTCATCGCCGAAGAACCTGCGACTGATATCCACGGTAATATCGATGGGATAACCCAAGGTGTTGTCGTACGAGATGTCAATCTCGGCGGCGTCCACATCGATGGCGTCTTGAATGAAGTCGAATAGCTCATCGACCGTGAGGAAGATGCCGGGCGTAAAGTCAGTGAACAGCTGATCCTGCGCTATGTCGAACACCTCCCGAATCGTGTCGCCGCGCACGGTCAGTTTGACCGCGATGAGATCGTTTGGCTGGCAGATGATGCAGCTGCTCAGTCGTTGAAACAGCATCGTATAGTCGGTGATCCCGCTGCCTTCCCAACGACTGCGACTGTCGTCGAGTGACAACTGGTAATCTTTGTTGTCGACACTGAAGATGGAACAGCCCGCTGCAACAAGCAGAGTCAAAATCGTGACGCCAATTTGCGTCATCCTGGCGTTATCTCGCATACGGTAGTATCACGTGTTTGGTGTAACGCCGCTACCCGTGACGGGAGCGCAGCTTCGAGGAGGATGCGCGATCAACGAGCGGGGGTCAACTAGAAAGCGGTTCCGCCAACAGGAGTTGATTGGCGCCGCGGTTCTTCGCGTCGGTGAGCGTGGTGCTCGCGGCCTCCGAGAGAGCCTCCGTGCTCGCCGCCGACTCAGGTACGGACGCGACCCCAAACGAACATGTGATCACCTGCTTCTCACCCGCCCACTCCAAGGTCGACTCGCTCAACGCGCTGCGGATCCGCTCGGCCACGTCGCGGGCTCGAGCCGACGGCGTGTCGGGCAAGAAGAGCGCAAACTCGTTGCTGTCGACCCGGGCCGGAACATCGTAGTCTCGGAGAATGTTCCGGAACACACGAGCTACGTGCTGCAGTGCCGCATTGGCCGCGGGAGGATCGAGGTCACCGAAATTATCGATCTGAACGCTCACGAGCGAGCACGCCCCACCAACGTAATCTCGCAACGCGTCCTTCAGCCCTTGCCGGTTGGGCTGGCCCGTCAACTCGTCCGTCGTCACGCGGAACCGCTCCGCATATACGGCCACGGCTCGAGCCAACAGCGGGCCCGCATCGCCGACGAGTTCTTTCACTTGGGCGCTCGTCTCAGCGCTCAACATGTCGATCGCGCAGAACACGACGAGCGCGCCCACCGTCCGCGTACCGTCTCGGAGGGAAAACGCGATTCCCTCATGCTCGCGCTCCCGGCGGCTCTGCCGTGTGGGGCCGAACAAATCGTCGCCCCCGCCGGCGGCCGTGAGATCGCCGATCGTTGCCCGGCCGACAACCGACTCGGGGTCGACCGCCAAGCCCAACAACCGCCGGTCCGCTCCGGCCGACACGGCTACCACCGTGGCTTGATTTACGGTAGGGTCACGTATCACCAGCGCGACGGGCCGCGCCGTCAGCTCGCGCAGCGCTTCGACCAACTCACTCCCAATCCCCTCTACGGTGTCGGGGGTGAGCCATTCCGGGGTGCCCGTCGCAGCCTCGAGCACTCCAATTTCCCGCCGACGCGCAAGTTGGAAATCCGCGAGCATTCGGTGCAGGTCGTCCAAAGTGCTTCGGACGACCCGCTCTTCGACATCGCCCGTGGCGAACAACACCGCGATCCCCAAACGCCCATCTCCAAGGGCCACGATGCCGCTCGGCTGTTGCTGGGTGTGCTCTCCACTGTCGTGCAGCGCCTGGCGAGCGGATTCTGCAGTGTCTTCGAGGGCCTGAAACGGCGGACCTGGCTCGACTTTTGACCACACCGGATCGCCCGTCTGCGTCACGACGCAGGCGGCGGCCGCTCGGTGAACGCGACGCAGCAGTTCGAGGACGTGATGCACGTCCGCCGGCAGAACTTCAGAGCGGATACGCCGTTTCCGGACCCAGGCGTACCCCAGCGCACCTAGCACCATGCCTCCGGCGGAACCCGCCAGAAGGACCACGATGGTGCCCATAGGACCTCCTCCCTTGGGAATCGAGCCGTGACGGCCCACTGCTACGCCCTCCAATAATGGGTCTTCCGGTTCGAGTATCAAGATCAAATCCGCGGAAACCCCTGCGCGCCTGTAACTTGCAGGCCCTCGAGGTTCTCTGGCCCTGCCCCATGTCTTCCCGTATTCTTCCACGCGAGGCGCTGGGGGGAGATCGACTGAGCCGTCGGGTACATGCCGATTTCGTCGTGCTGTGGCAGCATGCGGATTCCCCGCTCCAGGCCCAGGTGGAGCACACAAGGGCCCGAAGGGCACAGTAGGTGGGAGAGCGCGGCCGCTGAATGGCGGCGCACAGGACGGTCGGCAATACATCCCTATCCCTATCTCACTTATCACCATTCCCAATGCCCTCCCTCTCTCCCTCACCCTCCACCATCCACGACCTCAAGACCCTCATCCTGTCGTTCCATCCGGTCGTGGCCATCGAGACGGTGGAAGAGCATCGCGTCGTAAGCCTAGTGGACGCCGTAGCGGCCGAGTTGCATCTTCCGGTGTTTGGTTGGTCGATCACCCAGGGTCTCGTGCGCCGACCCGGATCCCATCCCATCCACGGCACCACCGCGCCGGATGGTCTTCTCCGACATCTCGCGGATCTCACGATCAACGGCGTCTTCCATTTGATGGACCTTGGCAATCATCTGACGAAACCGTCCGTGACTCGCCAGTTCCGCGAGGTGGCGCAGGCGTTTTCCGGGAGGCCGGCGACGATTGTCCTCTCCGGCCACTCACTGAAACTGCCGGACGACATCGCACATCACGCCGTTCACCTCGACTTGGCGCTCCCCGGCCCACGCGAATTCGATATGGACCGCCTGGTGACCGCGTCAGACGGCTTTAGCGGCGCCGAAATCGAGCAGGCGACCGTGGCTTCGCTCTATCGCGCGCTCTATGCCAAGGTGGCGCTCAACACCGACATCATTCTCGAGGAGCTCGATCACACGGTTCCGCTTTCAACCTCCCGCCACGAAGACATCGCACGGCTACGTGAGACCGCACGCGGACGGTTCGTGAACGTGCATTAGCTGGCGCCCTTTGGCTAGCATAACCGTGGTATGGCTCGTATTGTTTGAGGAGGAGTGAGTTGTTAGTCGTGAGTCGGTAATTGATCTCGGCTTGCTCTGATCCCAGCTGGAGTCACAACTCACGACTTACTACTCACGACTCACTGCCAACACCCGGAACGCGATCGATGGCCAACTTTTCGCACTACCGCGCACACACCGGATCCAACCCAGACAAGCTGTTCAAGTCGACGGTGTTCGAGGGTGGCGGCTTGCTGCTCGGTTTGAACTGCCTCGATCCCGGACAAACCCAGCGGGTCCACACACACGGCGACCAGGACAAGTTCTATTATGTCGTCGAAGGTCAGGGTGAATTCGTGGTGGGCGACGAGACCCGCCTAGTCGGAGTCGGACACGTCGTATCGGCGCCCGCCGGTGCGAGTCATGGTGTTAGTAATAAGGGAAGCGTACGACTTGTGTTGTTAGTAGGTATGGCCCCATCGGCAAGCGCCGTGGATTCTAGCCCTTCTCCAGCGAGGAAACGCTCAATGCCAACCAAACGAGTACGCAAGGCAGTCAAACGCGCAGCGCGCAAGGTCAAGAAAACGGTAAAGCGCGCTCGGAAAGCCGCGGGACGCGCCAAGAAGAAAGCGACGAAAACGGCGAAACGCACGAAGCGAGCCGTCGGTCGCGCCAAGAAGAAGGCGGCCACGACCGCGAAGCGGGCCAAGAAGGCGGCCAAGCGGGCACGCAAGGCCGTAAAGCGCGGAACGAAGAAGATGAAGAAGGCGGCCAAACGAGCCAAGAAGGCCATAGGCAAGGCTAAGCGGAAGGCGCGCAAGACCGCCACACGGGCGAGGAAGGCTGTAAAGCGGGCCAAACGACGCTAGTACTGATTGGGCGGGCGGCTGCGGTCGCCCGCCCACCTCACCGAAGCGTTAGCGAGTGCTTGGTGACAACGTCCAGATAGCTACGGAACCTTCCTGCCTCGTGTTCCTCGGCGAAGCTTTGTAGAGTCTGCAGTAACTGAACGCTGTAGTAGCCGGGAACCGACTGTGGAAGCCGCGTGCGAAACCTGCCGCCGAAGTAGCTCCGAATGATGACGCTCGGCTTGGCTCGTGGCAGCGCCGCGATGTTGTCCGCAAACCGATCGAAGCTCCCGTCACCCATCACATAGAACTCGACGTTCGACGTGTAGTAAGCCGATACGCGCTCGCCCATCTCCTCCACGTAAGCACCGATCGCCCTCACGGCATGATCCCCCGCGAGACTGCCGACAACCGGCACGATCCTATCGCGCTGCTGCATCGACTTGAGAAAGCGGAAGTCGTCTTCACGGGCGAGATAGTTGGCGGACTTGCCGGTGAGGTCCGTCTCGAGGAGCAGTTGCCGGAAGGTAGGATAGTAGGGCTGCGGCGCCCGGTCGAACGAATTGAAGCGCAGCCCCAAGCCCGCGCGAATGAACGTGTCGTGGAACCGCCTGATGGTCCGCAGATCCGTGTCGCTCAGCGGGAAGCCAAAGTCGGCAACCCGCGCCGCGATCGCCTTCCGAAACGACGCGACGCTCGCCTCCTCGGAGGGAATGCCGTCGATGTATTCCACCAGATCCCGGATGCTGCGGGATTCCCACGCGGCGGCGTCTTCCGGCACCGGCCGCCCGAACAACATAGCGAGGTAGTGCACTCTGTTGTCGGACAACTCGAACAACGCCTTGAAGAGAAGGTGTTGCAGCAGGTTGTCGCGCCGGATGTCGATCATGAACGCGATGGTGGGACGGATCTGCGCCACATAGGAGAAATTTTGATCCGGCCCGACACCGAGATATGCGCCACCACTCACCCCCATCTCCCTCATCTTGCCCATCACGTGGAGATACGATGTCTCGTTGGAAATGAGGTTGTCGGTGTCAAAATAGCCGCCCGGCTC
>JADFPO010000201.1 GCA_022562295.1 Gemmatimonadota bacterium | reverse complement strand
GCGGGAACCAGCTAAGCCCAGGTTGGCAGAAAGGAGCAATGCTCTTTTTGACAGGATGACAGTATAAGCCTGCTTAGGTACGTCTAAGCTCTCTTACCTTGCGCCTCACTTCGACCTTCGTCTCACCGAAGTTCAAGAGTAGTCCTACAGGTTTTCCGGTTGCCACCAAGTAATTGACTAGCTGAACCTCATGGGACAATAGAAGTCGGCGGACTGACTTGAGTTCCACAATGATCGTGTTTTCAACAACAATATCGGCAACGAACTCACCAACAACTTCATCGTCATAGCGAACAACAATCGGTCGTCGTGATGACGCTTCCAAGCCTCCTTTTTGGTAAGCACACCCAATGATACCCTCAGTCAACTCTCCATATTCCGTCGTCATACCTTCGCCAGATTTTGATCTACCAAATACGATCGTTCACATGATCATATCCCGTCATCCTGTCAAAAAAACGTCAACGCAATATGAAACGGAGTACCTACAGAGTACTAGGGAATAACCGCGCCGTCGCTTTCGAGAAGCACGCGTTGCCATACGCCGTTTTGCATCCGCTCGACCGCGTCCGCGAACGCCGCGTCGCGGCGGACACGATCGAACAGCGCCGATTCGAGCACCATGGCTTCGATGCCGCTGGGTGATTGCTCGAACGCTCGCTCGATCCACACTAACGATGTGCGTGTGTCCCCGATCCACGCGAAGTAAGTCGCGAGGTCTTCGAGCCGGATCACGTCGGTGTATACCGAATCGCGCACGCCGCGATCCGACTGCAGTGCCGCGATCACGGAATCGACGATCACGGCCGCCTCGTCTCCGCGCGCCAGTTGGCGCAAACACATTGCTCGTAACACCGCATGCGGCCCGAGGTCTATCGCTTCACACGCTACGGCGTTGCCGTTCAGGAAGTATGCGCGAGCCGTGAGAGCACGGGGAAGCATGAGTTCGGGCTCCACAGCCAACGCCACTGCCGATTCCGAAACCGCCATGTCGTACTTGCCCAACCTGAGTGCCCAGTATGCGACCCCCACCCGTCGGCTGGCCGAGAGGGGATCGAGGTCCCGCGCGCGTTGGGATTCGGAGAATGCTTCAGTCGTCTTGCCCATCTTGGCGAGAATGCGGGCCGACCAGGATGCGGTGGCCGGTGCGTTGGGTTGTAGTGAAGCCGCATATTCAAAATCCGCCACCACGCCGCCGGCCGGAGCGTTCGCGATCGCGCCGATGTACCCGCGGCCGGTGTATCCCGCTGCCAGCCCCGAGTCCAACGCGATGGCTCGGTCAGCCAACGCGAGTGCGATCCCCGCCGCTCGGTAGCCGTCGACGCCGATGTCGTATCGGTACGTGAGGGACAGTGCGTACGCATTCGAGAGACCCGCATAAGCGACGGCGTAGTCAGGATCCAGGGCGAGCGCTTCATCGAACGATGCAATCGCCCGCCGCAGGCCTTCCGGCGTGCGGCGCGAAAGCCAGTGCTGCCCCAACAGATATGCATCATGCCCTGGCCCGTGACTCACGTGGGATGTTGCGCCTGGGAGTTCGAGCCCATCCACCGTTTCTACCAACATGGCGGTTACCTGTCTGGCGATGTTCTCTAGGGCCTGAAAGGCGTCGCTCAAGTCGCCGGTGTAGGTATCCGCCCAAAGGTTGGCGTCCGTGCGTGCGTCGATGTTCTGGACCGTGACGCGTATCTGCTCTTCGTCGATGCGGACAGAACCTCGCAGTATGTGTCGTACGCCGAGCGAATCGGCGAGCTGCCGTGTGGTGAGTGAACTGAGTCGGAGAGCTTCCACCGAGTGGCGCGAGATGACCTTGAGTCCAACGATCTGCGTGAGGTGCGTAATGATCTCCTCGGTGATCCCTGCGCTGAGGTGATCGTATTGTGTGTCGCCCGTCAGATTCTCGAGGGGCATCACGGCGATGGAATCGACGTACCGTGCGCCCACTGAAGCGGCGGAACTCGTGGGCCACCGCCACACTTGCCATGCGAGGGCGACGGCGAGGAGAATCCCGAACCCTACAGCGACCCGTGTCCGCAACCGGGTCGCGCTAGGTCTTGGTAGGGCTCCGGTGGCCGTGGGTGTCGGTGTCAGCCAACCGGAGCCCAACTGGGTGCGGGCGTCCGCGATGGCCTCCGCAAAAAGTTTTGCAGAGGAAATGCGGTCGGCCGGCGTCTTGGCCAACGCTGCGGATACTATCTGCTCGACGGCCGGTGGGACGGTGTCTCTCACCGTTCGCAGCGGTGGAACGGGATCCACCATCTGCCGCGCGAGCACCGTGCGGCTGTCGCGTCCCCTGAAGGGCGGCTCGCCCGCGAGCATCTCGTAGAGCACAATGCCGAGCGCGTACACATCGGCGCGCCCGTCGACCTCGGCGTCGGCAACGATTTGTTCGGGGCTCATGTAGGCCGGTGTGCCCATCGCCACGCCGGACTCCGTCATCGGGTCACTGCCCGCCGCGCTGATCGCCCGGGCGACGCCGAAGTCGGTGACGAGCGCGTGGCCCTCATAAAGCAGGATGTTGCCGGGCTTCACGTCTCGATGTACCACATCTTGGTCATGGGCATGTTGCAGCGCCCCGGCAACCTCGTACGCGATCTGGAGCGCGTCTTCGATGGGCAAGCGGGCTTCGCGAGCGATGCGCTCGCTGAGCGATTCCCCGGCCACATAGGGCATGACGTAGTAGAGCAGCCCCTCGGCTTCGCCTGCGGCGAAGATCGGCACGATATTCGGATGCGTGAGGTTCGACGCGAGATCGATCTCTCTCAGAAAACGCTCGCGTCCGAGCCGCGAGCCGACGTTCGGATCGAGGACCTTGATGGCGACCTGCCGATTGGGGTGCTCCTCGCGTGCGAGATACACGATTCCCATGCCTCCGCGCTTGAGGACACGCTGCAAGGCGTAGCGTCGAGGCAGGCCGCGTTGTAGGCGATCGGGAATGTCGGTCATCGTCGTCGTGCTCCCAACAGACCCGCTAAGATACCGTGTGGCGGACCGAAACGGCAGCGTGTCGTGGGGTGACCAGAGCAGGGAAGAGCCCTTGCCGGATCCCGCCGTTCACGTTCTATACAGTGGGCGTTGGCGTGTTCCCTTAGCCAGGCGGGCCTTTCGAGGGGAGAATGTCATGGACATGGACGGTGTCGGCACATTTGCGATGTTCCTGAGTTCGGGTGTGATCGGGGCGGGTCTCATTTGGCTCGGGGCCTACCGCATGAAGCTCAAGGCCGGTTTGGACCGGGATAGACTCCACGGCTCGTCCAACGATGCAGTCGACGAATTGCGGCAAGAGATGCACGACCTTCTCGCGCAACAAGCATCGCAGCTCGACGATCTGCACGAGCGGCTGGACTTTACCGAGCGGTTGCTCAGCCAGGGCTCCAAAGGCGAGCCCGGTGCCAGGGCTTAACCGTTAACGCCTGTTCTCTCCACCTCTAGCCACTAAGCCCTGGCACCCGACACCCGACACCTGACACCTTATCCCCCCCTCACTCATGCTGACGAGCGCGCAGAATGTATGATTCGGGACCGCTCGCCGCCACCGACGGTTCGTAGCTGCCAGCCATCAGCCATTAGCCCGGTGCTGGAGATTGGGCTGTGAGCTTTGAGCTGCGGGCGACAAGATAGAACTGTGTGCCGCACCAGAGCGGTTTAGCAAGCCCAATGAGCTCAAGGCCAAAAGCCAAAGCTCACAGCTCAAAGCCCTGATCACATCTCGCGATTTCATCGTTTCCGATGCAACTTTCTCGGCCAAACCGATTACAGTGAATCTGACTGCCAGGGTGCAAGGAGCTGACGTGGGCATGAACGAGTGTAGACTTTCGCGATTGTCGAGACCGTGGTTCGAGTCGCCCCCGTCGGTTTTGGGATCCCTCCGTTCCATGGCGCGAGTGATGCGGCCCGTGGGGTTCGCGCTCGTTTCGAGCACGACCCTGGGGGGGTCGGTGGCCGCCCAGCAAAGGACGGTGGCTGACTCGACTCGCGATTCTAC
>JADFPO010000017.1 GCA_022562295.1 Gemmatimonadota bacterium | reverse complement strand
GTACGATGCAGCGCCTGTTTCCGCGAGCGCTGTCGGACAACATTCTCTTGGCCGGGAAAAAGCCGGACCGCTAATCCGTTCCCCTCAGCGGGGATCGCATTGCAGCCGGCCACGGGGCTCGTTAACCTTCTCGCTCTGTCATCGGGCGGTTAGCTCAGTTGGTTAGAGTGCCGGTTTCACATACCGGAAGTCACTGGTTCGAATCCAGTACCGCCCATGCATAAAACAAAGCCCCACTGTGTCTTACGTCGCTGTGGGCTTTGTAGGATTTCCCCACGCCGGTTCAGTTAAAAATTCCATGATGAGTTGCGGGCAGGGATGCTAGATGGTATAATTATCCATTCAAATGGATATTTATCCATTGCAGCCCGATGCCCGTACGCCGTCTCAGGTGTCCTGGGTTGGGGAACGAGCCTGAACCAGCCCTAGATTGGAACAGGGAAGGGGCCAGACCACCGAGGACGTGTGAGATGAGCAAGAGCGATTTCCTGGCAGAAGTGGATCAGTACAGCGCCCACAACTATCACCCGCTGCCCGTCGTCCTGACGCGTGGCGAGGGCGCGTGGGTATGGGATGTCGAGGGCAACAAGTATCTCGATTGCCTTGCGGCGTACTCGGCCGTCAACCAGGGGCATCGCCATCCCGCCATCGTCCAGGCCGCCAAAGACCAACTCGACCGGCTGACCTTGACTTCGCGCGCGTTCCACAACGACCAGATGGGTCCGTTCCTTCACGAGTTGTGCGATCTCACTGGGTACGAAAAGGCGCTCCCGATGAACACGGGTGCGGAAGCGGTGGAAACCGCCATCAAGGCGGTACGCCGGTGGGGGTACCAGGTGAAGGGCATTGCTGCGGACCAGGCCGAGATCATCGTGTGCGAGAACAACTTCCATGGGCGCACCACGACGGTCATCTCGTTCTCTACCGAACATTCGTACAACACGGATTTCGGTCCGTTCACGCCCGGATTCAAGATCATCCCGTACGGTGACACGAAAGCTCTCGAGGACGCGATTACACCCAACACGGCGGCCTTCCTCGTCGAGCCTCTGCAGGGCGAAGGGGGTGTGATCATTCCCCCTGAGGGCTATCTCGCACAGGCCGCCGAGATCTGCCGTAGCAACAGGGTGTTGTTGATCGCGGACGAGATCCAGACCGGGCTTGGCCGCACCGGCAAAATGTTCTGTTGCGAGTGGGACGGGGTGAGGCCCGATGTCATGGTGGTTGGCAAGGCGTTGAGCGGAGGTTTTTACCCTGTGTCAGCGATGTTGGCCGACCATGAGGTCATGGACGTGTTCAAGCCGGGAGATCACGGGTCGACGTTCGGCGGCAACCCGCTCGGAGCCGCGATTGCTCGGGCCGCGATGAAGGTGCTCGTGGACGAGAACCTCGCCGAACGCGCGCTCGAACTCGGGGATTGGTTCATGAACTCGTTACGGCAGATGGACTCGCCCCACGTCGCCGAAGTACGCGGACGAGGTCTCATGGTCGGGGTCGTGATCAAACCCGAGAGCGGAACCGCACGCCCATACTGCGAGCAGCTCATGCAGCGTGGCATCTTGGCCAAGGAGACGCACGAACAGGTCGTGCGATTCGCGCCCCCGCTGGTGGTTGAGAAAGCAGATCTGGAGTGGGCGTTGGAGCAGATTGCGGAGGTGTTGGGTGCCCGCGTGCCGGCCCATTCCTAGCAGGCCGCTGGTCGGTTCGAGCGCTAATAAATGCTTGCCGGCGTTGTGCGGTGCGCCTTAACGAACGCGCCACCGGCTCGTAGCCCGTAGCTCGTAGCTCATCTACCTGCGCCAGATCGCCTGGCGGTCGAGACTGCCGGCGTTGGTGAGGTTGATCGTCTCCAGCGTGGTTACGTCCACCATGTAGATGTCCGTCCGACCGGCCGCAGGGGTCCAGGTCATGAGGAACCTGGTGCCGTCTGGCGCCCACGACGGGGCAGTTGCTCGCCCTGCGAAGAGCTGCCGCTCTCCGCTGCCATCGGCATTCGTCACCCAGATGCCTCCATCGAGGAGCGAGTCGCGCGAGAAGAGTATCTGACTCCCGTCCGGGGCCCAATCCGGTTCGCCGTCGATCGCCGGTCCGTTGGTGAGGTTCTCCAGGCCACCGCCGTCGGAATCCACGAGGCAGATGTCAGTCTTCCCGCCTGAAGAACAGGCAAAGGCGATTCTCGAACCATCGGGCGACCAACTCGGGGAGTGGGCCGATTCTCCGAAACCAATGAGTTTCGTCAGGTTCGTCGTGCTCTCGAAATTCATCGTGTAGAGCTGTCGATCGAGCGTCGAGTGGGCGACGATGCGCTCGTTGTCCGGTGCCCATGCGGGATCCTCGAGGAAATCGACCTCGGGGGGAAAGCCGGTTCTAGGCACCTGTTCTTCCTTGAACCCGGTCGCCGAAACCCAAAACACGCCAAGTGAAACAGGCCCTGGGATGCCGCCGGCCGGCCGCGGGTCGATGAGACTGAACAGCAAGATCTCTCCGTTGGGAGCCCACGCGGGGTTGGCAGAGTAGTTGATCTCCGGCCTCGGCGTCACAATACGGATCACATCGCTGCCGTCCTCGTTCATCGCGAAGAGATCGCCAGGGTAACCTTCGAAGTCGTCGCCGCGAAACCCCGCGTGCCGACTCGACACGAACACGATTGGGCCTTGCCGCGCGGCGCGTGCCGTAAACTCGACCGGCTGCAGGTTACCGACCGTGACTCGCGCCCGATTGGTCCCGGGTTCGGGCCCCATAGTCCATCGCGCGGTGGCCACGCCGCCGGTGGTGGTCACGCTACCATCGGTGGCAAGCACCCCGCCGCCTGCCAACACGGTCCACCCGACGGGCACACCGGTTTGCGCGACCGGATTGCCCGCCCGGTCGACGAGTTGTACCGACAGCTTGTTGATCAATTCGGTCTCGAGGAATTGGACTTGGCTGTCGCCAGCAACCCGCAGCCCGGCCAATGTCGTATCGGCAGGGGTTCCCGGATTGGTCGGGTCGTCGCCGCAGGCCAGCGCCATCGTGCACATGCCCGCCAACACGGGCGCAGCAAGCCATCGTTTCATGTAACGATAAACGCTGCTAGGGAACCATAAGTTCACCGGTGCTGCTGTCAGCCACCGGAAGGGGAGGGGAGCGACGCCCGGATTTGGCGGGGTGGCCGGGCTCAGGACACCATGTTGGTCAGGTGTACCTGGCCCGCCGGCGGAGATCGGCCCTACGGCGACGGCGCGCCGCAGCGGCTTTCAGCCGCTTTGCCGTGCTCGGTTTTAGGTAGAATCGCTTCTTACGCAAATCCTTGAGGATTCCCGATCGCTGGACCTTGCGTTTGAACGTCTTGATGGCCCACTCGAGTCGATCACCCTCGGCTAACCTGACTTCAGTCATGTTCCGTCCGTTCTACTCAAGTGCCTACTGAAAGCTGAAGGGCCACTCCGGGATACCTCCAGAGTGGCCCCACGCTGACGGCTGTTTGCTCAGTCGCCGATCTTGGTAACGTTTTCTGCTGCCGGCCCCTTTTCGCCCTGAACAATGTCGAACTCGACGCGTTCGCCTTCGGCGAGTGACTTGAAGCCCTCTCCCTGTATGGCAGAGTGATGTACGAAACAGTCCTTCTGTCCGTCTTCGGGGGTTATGAAGCCAAACCCCTTCGCGTCGTTGAACCACTTCACTTTTCCGGTGGTACGCATTCGGTACTCCCTTTGCGGTTGTGTCGGAGTTCCGGGGTTGCCGTACCTACCGACCTGATTTTACGGAACTGCATTGGGCCGCCCGCCAGAGCGGGCGAACCCATCGAAACCTCGTACTTTGGTGGTTGACACGAAGCTAGAGGCCATCTGACGGTTCGTCAACAGGGAGACAGTCGGAGCCGTGCCGCTAGCTGTTTCACCGCGATGAATTGCGGGTATTCGACCATGCCCACTTGAGGATGTCCTGGAGGTCGGGCAGCGATGGTGGGCCCACTCGCTCGTCGTGGAACAGCACGTTTTGTTGTGTGAAGCAGGCGCCCGGCACGCTCGGTTTGAAAATCCCGGTGCGCCGTGGCGGGCCGAAAGGCTGCCGCCGCCTCGCCTGTGGCCATACTATAACTGCTTCTCATCTCAATTGCCTCGTCGACCAAGCCGCGGAACACACGAAATCGAATGACCGGGTTACATGTTGTCTCGCTTCGAGGAAAGGTCACGGAAACGCGCCATGAAGTGGCCGTGGCCGTCGTCGACGGCGCTGGCAAACTGCTGGCGTCGAATGGAGACCCCGACCTCGTCACGCCGATGCGTTCAGCGGCAAAGCCTTTTCAAGCCCTCCCCCTCGTCGAAGACGGAGCGGCCGAACGTTTCGAGATCGGCGAACGGGAGCTGGCTCTCGCTTGCGCCTCGCACAACTCGGAACGGTACCAGGTACAGATCGTCCAGGAGTGGATGACTCGCATGGGATTGACCGAGGATCAGTTGGTGTGTGGTTCCCATCGCCCGCTCGCCAAGGAACTCGGGTTCCGGCGCGAAGATGGGACGTGGGATGAGGTCGATCTGGCGCCGCTTTCTCGCGTGGCCAGCAATTGCTCCGGCAAACACACCGGGATGTTGGTGCTGGCAAAGCATTGCGGCTGGGATTCAGAGAACTACGCGATCGAGGGCCACCCGGTTCAGGAGCGTTGTCGCTCGGCCATCGCCACCTTGTGCGGAGTACCGAGCAGCACCCTCGGCGCTGCGGGCGACGGCTGCGGTGTGGTGTCCTGGGCTCTGCCACTCCGCGCGATGGCGACGGGCTACGCGCGCTGTGCGCGTTCGTCCGGCGCCATGCGGCAAGTCGTTGCCGCGATTACCAAACACGCAGATCTCGTTGCAGGGAAACGGAGACTCTGCACGGCCCTCATGCGCGCGTATCCGGGCGAGATGCTTGCCAAGGTCGGTGCGGGCGGGGTGTATTGCGCGGCGTCGATAGAGGCCGGTCTGGGGATCGCGATCAAGGCCATCGATGGCGACCACCGGGCCGCTGCCGTTGCGCTGGTCGAGGTGCTGCACCAGTTCGGCTTGGCAGCCGCTCCGGCGTCACGCCTGCCCGAATTTGCGAGGCCGGTGATCCTGAATACCAACGGGGAGGTTGTGGGCAGGTACGAGCCGAGAGGCTCGATCACGTTTACCTCCTCCAAGTCGCATTGAGTGCGCCGCGCGCGGCATGCATTTGCCACGCACCGCAATAAAAAGATGATCGATGCTGACTGCCAGCGTGCTAGATTCGGGCATGGAACTAGGGCAACATGAGCTTCATCGACCGCGCAGTCATTGAGGTAACCGCCGGCGCGGGCGGATCTGGAGCCATGTCGTTTCGGCGCGAGAAGTTCGTTCCGAAGGGCGGGCCGGATGGGGGAGACGGCGGGCGTGGGGGGAGCGTCTACGTCAAAGTGTCTCCGCACCTCTCGACATTGCTCGATTATACATATCGCGCGCAGTGGAAAGCGGAGGTCGGCCGCCACGGCCAGGGCAGCAACAAGACGGGAAAGTCGGGTGAAGATCTCTGGCTGCCGGTTCCGCCCGGCACCATCGTCTCTGATGCTGCCACCGGAGACCAGCTTGGGGAGGTCTTGGTCGTCGGGGATGAGCTCATCATCGCACAGGGTGGGCGCGGTGGTCGTGGCAATGCCCGGTTTGCGACGGCAACGCACCAAGCACCTCGCGAATGGCAACCCGGCGAGCGTGGAGAGCATCGACGCGTCGAGCTGGTTCTCAAGCTGATCGCGGACGTTGGGCTCCTCGGCGAGCCCAACGCCGGCAAGAGCACTCTGCTGGCAGTGATCTCCGAAGCGCGACCCAAGATTGCGGACTATCCGTTCACCACTTTGGTGCCGCACCTGGGCGTTGCGTCGCTCTCACAGTCTCGCACACTGGTGGTGGCGGACATTCCGGGAATCATCGAGGGGGCGCACGCCGGCAAGGGCCTGGGGGATCGGTTCCTGCAACATGTCGAGCGAACGAGGATGATCGCGTACCTCGTTCCCGTCGACGCCCCGGACCCGCAGGCCGTGTACGAGCTGCTTCGATCGGAGGCGCGTCAATACGGCGAGGAACTCGCCAACAAGCCGCACATCGTCGTGCTCACCAAGACCGATCTCCTGCCGGAGGAATCCGCGACTCCTTCGATTGAAGCGCCCGCCGCGCGGGCCGTCGTCGCGATCTCATCGGTGGCGCACCGCGGACTCGACGAGTTGAAAGAAACACTATGGCGGTCGGTCCATGCCTCGGGAGCGGGAGAGGGGGGGGAGGCGCAGGCCCAGGCGGTAGTTCGGTAGCTGGCATGCCGAGCGCGGCGTATGTAGCCCTTTCGCTCGTACCGGGTGTCGGCAGAGTCCGTCTCGAGCAGCTCTTGCGCGTCTTTGGGTCGGCGGAGGAGGTGCTCGCCGCGCCGTTGCAACGAATCCGACGAGTTCCGACCGTCTCCCGGGCGGCTGCCACGGCCATTCACAACACATCCGCGGATGCGGGGGCGCGGGTGATCGAATCGATGCGGCGGTTGGGTGGTATGGTCTTACAGCCGGAACAAGAGGTGTTTCCCATCCGGTTGCGGGAGATTCCCGAGGCTCCCACGCTGTTGTTTGCCTTGGGCAATCTCGATCTGCTGCGGTCGCCGTGCGTGGCGATCGTCGGGAGCCGCGATCACAGCCGGTACGGCGCGGAAGTGACATCGCTTTTCGCCGGTGGCCTGGCCCGGGCCGGTTTGACGGTGGTGAGTGGCATGGCACGGGGGTTGGACGCATTAGCACACCAGGCGGCGCTCGACGCAGGGGGTAAGGGCGGCGGGTCGGTTGGCGTGCTTGGAAATGGGTTGGGCGTCGTGTATCCGGCGGCGAATCGTGGACTGTACGAGCGGATGGCCCGAGAGGGTTGTCTGGTAACAGAATACCCGCCCGGCGAACGCCCTAACGCCGGGAGTTTTCCGCGCCGCAACCGCATCATCAGCGGGCTTTCGAGGGTGACGTTGATCGCCGAAGCGGGGGCGGGGTCTGGGGCGCTCATTACCGCTGATTGCGCCCTGACCCAAGGGCGAGAGGTGATGGCGATTCCCGGACCCATAACCAGCCAGGTCTCGACGGGCACCAACCGTCTGCTGCAACTCGGGGCCAAGCCGGCGTTGGAGTTGCGCGATGTACTGGAAGAGTACGGGGTGGTGGCCACGGTGCCGCAAGTGTCGCTACCGGCGGATCTCTCCGAGGTGGAGCGCCGCACCCTGGATGCCTTGTCTGAGGGCGCCGAACAGATCGATGACGTTACCGCGCAGTTGCGGTGCGCACCTGCCGACGCCCTCGCCGCGTTGACGTCGTTAGAGATTCGGGGACTGGTGGTGCAGGATCCCGGCAAGATATTCCACCGTTCTCTTCGCGCGTCGGCCGCTTATTGACACCATCGACCCGTCGCGTGCCCTATCTTCACCTCATGTGCCCCCCCCCTACCCACGTCTATGTACACGTTCCCTTCTGCAAGCGGCGGTGTTCGTATTGCGATTTTGCCATCGCGGTACGGAAAGACATACCAGGGGACCGTTTCGTGCGCGCGATCGAGACGGAATTCGAGCTGCGACAAACGAATCACGCCGTCCAGCGCTTGGAGACGTTGTATCTCGGTGGCGGGACCCCGTCACTCCTGTCTCGCAACCAGCTAGATCAGTTGATTGGGTTGTTTCGCGCAGAGTTGAGGTTCGCGACCGCAGAGCCGGAAGTGACTATTGAAGCGAATCCGGATGATGTGTCGCCGACGGCCGTCGACGACTGGTTGGCACTGGGTATCAATAGGGTTTCGCTCGGTGTGCAGTCGCTGAATCCGGCGGTTCTCCAGTGGATGCACCGGCCGCACAGGGCGGAAGACGGGCCCAGCGCCGTCCGCGTTCTCAAGGATGCCGGCATGCCGTCGGTCTCGGTCGATGTGATCTTCGGGTTGCCGCGTTCGCTCGGCAGCGATCCCGTGGGCGACGTGCAGCGGCTCCTGGAGCACGGTCCCGACCACGTTTCGGCTTATGGACTGACGGTGGAACCGCGGACTCCGCTGTCACGTTGGATCAATCGCGGTGCCGTCGAGGCACCCGACGAATCCGGCTACGCCGACGAATTCCTGCAACTGCACGACCTTCTCGACCGCGAAGGATTCGAACACTACGAGATCTCCAACTACGCCCTTGCCGGACGCCGCAGCCGCCACAACCAAGCCTACTGGAAGCGTAAGGCGTATCTCGGTTTAGGGCCGTCGGCCCACAGTTTCGTCGCCGGTGTGCGGCGTTGGAACATTCGGGATTGGGCCAAGTACGACCGAGCGGTGCTGGCAGAACAGGATCCGCGTGCCGGTGAGGAGCGATTGTCGGAAGACCAAGATCGGCTCGAGCGACTCTACCTCGGGCTGCGCACGTCAGAGGGTGCCGATCTCACCGAACAACTGGGTGCGCATCCCCCCTCCTCGCTGCACTCGATGGTGGAGCAGGGATGGCTTACGCTGGCCGGGCACAAGGCCCGCGCTACCCTTGAGGGTTGGCTGAGGCTAGACTCATTGGTAGCTGCCTTGACCACCTCCGTCGAAGGTGGCTAATTTGCTGAAACTAAAAGACTTGAGGGTATGCAAGACCACAGCCTAACGGAGCGGGAGCGCCAGGTTCTCGAAGCCGTCATACGATCCTACGTGAAGACGGCCGAGCCGGCGGGCTCTCGCTCGATTGCCAAGAATTACCGTCTCGGCATCTCGGCGGCGACGATTCGCAACACCATGAGCGATCTCGAGGACCGGGGCTACCTATACCATCCGCACACGTCGGCTGGGCGGATCCCCACCGACCTCGCGTACCGGGTGTACGTCGACCGGTTGATGGAACCCTCCCTGCTCACGCAGACGCAGCAGGAAACGCTCGATCGCGAGTTACGCAAGAAGGTCACGGCCATCGAGACCATACTGTACAACGCCGCCAAGGTTTTGGGCGTCCTCACCCAGGAACTCGGCTTCGCCATCACTCCGTCGTTCGAGGATGCGGTAGTCGAGCAGTTGCAGCTGTTGTCGGTTTCCAGCGATCGGATCCTCATGGTGTTGGTGCTCAGGAACGGTGCCGCGCGAACGATTTTCATCGAGGTGGCGACCAACCTACCGTCGGAAGCGATCGACAAGATTGCGTCCGTCCTCAACGAGCGGCTCACGGGTTTGTCGCTGCGAGAGATTCGAGCCACGGTGCGAGAACGGTTGCGCGATTACGAGGCCACGGAGGAAGGCAGCGAGCTGCTGAACATTTTCGTGGAAGAGGCCGATCAGATCTTCGACATCACGGGGCAGGCCGAGCCCAACGTCATGCTGGGCAGCGCGCAGATGCTGGCCGAACAACCCGAGTTCCACTCGCAAGAGAAAATGCGTGACTTGCTGGAACTCACGGAGCGGCGCGACGTGCTCACGCGCGCACTTCGCGCGAGGCACAAGAGCGGCGTCACCGTGACCATCGGTGGGGAACACCTGGATCCCAAACTGAGTTCGCTGACGCTCGTGACCTCCACCTACGAGCGAAACGGTCTCAGCGGTGTCCTGGGAGTGATGGGGCCGACCCGCATGCCATACGAAAAGATCGTCGCGATTGTGGAGCATACCAGCCGTCTCATTGGAGAACTACATCGATGAGTTGGGGAGAGGGTCTATCAAGTAGCAATGCCGCGTGATTACTACGACGTCCTGGGTGTTTCGCAGGACGCACCGGTAGCAGAGATAAAGAAGGCGTACCGGCGAAAAGCGATGGAATTCCACCCCGACCGGAACAACGGATCGAAGGGGGCGGAGGAAAAATTCAAGGAGGCGGCCGAGGCGTACGAGGTGCTGTGCGATCCCGCGCAGCGGCAGCAGTACGACCGTTTCGGTCACGCTGGCCTCCGTTCGGCTGCGGGCGGGGGCGGGGGCGGGGGTTTTGGTGGATTCCAGTCGTTCGACCTGTCCGAAGCACTCAATATCTTCATGCGCGACTTCGGCGGAGCCGGCGGATTCGAGGCCATCTTCGGTGGCAGAGGTCGCGCAAAGCAACAGAAACTTCGCGGCCAGGACGTTCGCATCTCGCTTCGACTGACCCTGGCCGATATCGCGAAGGGAATCAAGCGCAAGGTCAAGCTCCGCACGCTGGAACGTTGCGACGTGTGCGATGGCACGGGGGTAGCGGTGGGAGGTTCTACCGTCACATGCTCCACCTGCGGTGGCGTGGGGGAAGTGCGGCAGGCCACTGAGTCGTTTTTTGGGAATTTCGTTTCGGTCACCGGGTGTCCGGCTTGTGACGGATCGGGCAAAGTGATCGACCACCCGTGCACTGCTTGTTTGGGTGAGGGTCGCAAGCGTGGTGAGAAACTCGTCGAGATCGAAGTACCGGCAGGTGTGGCCGAGAATAACTATCTCACGCTGAGGGGTCAGGGAGGTGCGGGGGTGCGAGGAGGGGCATCGGGTGACCTGATCGTTGGGCTGGAACTCGAGGATGATCCCAAATTCGAACGACACGGAGACGATTTGGTTTACGATCTCCAGATATCGTTCAGTCAAGCCGCCTTGTCTGAGGAGTTCGACATCCCGACCCCACTCGGGGATGTGCACGTACGGGTACCGGCCGGATCGCAGACCGGTTCGGTGTTGACGGTGCGGGGGAAGGGATTGCCCAGTCTGTCGCGTGGGGGGCTGGGCGATCTGCACATTCGCCTCCAGGTGTGGACCCCAACGAACCTCAGCGTCGAACAACAGGAGCTGTTTCGTTCGCTCGCTGAATTAGAGGGCGATCCGCCGGGCGACGAGAGCTTGGGACGCCGGTTCTGGAACCGCGTAAGGGAGACATTCAACGGCTGACCGCGGCCCTTGAGGAAATCTGAAGCCATATCTAGCTTGCACTTCTCTTGACCCGGGCTCGAAACGACATTCGTGAGTTCATTCACACAGGCTTTACTCCGCGCCATCACAGGTTTGACGCCCCACCAGCCACACCTGGCGGATGCCGACATCTGCTCCTCGACGATTCACGGTTGCGGCGAGTACCCGGTTCACGCCCACGGTTCGGGTTGGAGCGATCTCCAATCCCTATGATTCACACTCGGGAATCTGGCGACGGTATTGGGGTGCCGATGACTCGTTTCAGCGGCACCCCCTCTTCATTTGCGCCGGTCCTCTCTGCTGAGGCTGCGGAGCAGATCGAGTTCGGGCAAGTGCTCGAGCTCGTCGCGCAACGCGCGGTGTCCCAGGTCGGGGGGCATAGCGTGCGTCGTCGTTTTCCGGGGGCCGCGGCCGACGCCGTGCAAGATGAACTCGCGGCCGTGGGCGAGCTGTGCGCGCTACTCGACCGCGGCGATGCGTTCGTGCCAGAGAACATCCCCGACGCGAGGCCGATTCTCGAGCGACTCGCCGTGTCCGGGTCGGTGTTGGAGGGTAAGCAACTCTCGGAGGTCGGGCAGGTGGTTGCGGCGGCTCGCAATGTGGCGGCCCAATTACGGCGCGTTGGCTCAGAGGCGCCCCGCGTCGGTGGTCTCGCCGTGGAGCCGCCGCCGGAACATCTCCTACGACGCCTCTCGGTGGCAATCGGGCCGGATGGCGGCGTCCAGGATGGCGCGTCATCGGAACTCGCGGATGCGCGCCGTGACTTGCGCGCGACACGAAGTCGGCTCGTCAGCCGGTTGGAGGACCTGATGCAGGACCTGTCGTCCGCCGCTGCCGGCGGCGGCGTCACCCTGCGCAGTTCCCGGTATGTGATTCCCGTGCGCCGCGAGGCGCGCTCGAAGGTAAAGGGGATTGTGCACGGCGAGTCGAGTTCTGGAGCCACGCTTTTCGTCGAGCCGCACGAAGCAGTCCAACTCGGCAACGACTTGAACGCCTGCGAAGCGCTCGAGAGCCGGGTCGTGATAAAGGTGTTGCGGGAGTTGACGGAACTCGTGCGCGCCCACGTGGACCGGATAGAGGATGGGTGGCGGATGTGCGTCGCGGTAGACGACCTCTACGCCCGCGCGCGATATGCGAACGATGTGGGAGCCAAGGTTCCAACCGTGGTGCCGGCGCCGGCAGCGATGGTCGTTCGCCAGGGTCGCCATCCACTCTTGCTTGCCGAGCTGGCCACGGTTGTACCCTTCGATCTCGATACCGAAGACGGGGAACCGGTGGTGGTCGTGAGCGGACCGAACACCGGTGGCAAGACCGTGTTACTGAAGGCAGTGGGCCTGATCCATGCCATGGCGCAATCGGGCATCATCCCACCGGTGGGTGAGGGCACGACGTTACCCGTGTTCGGTGGGATCTATGCGGATATCGGCGATCACCAGTCTATCGCGGCGAGCTTGAGCACATTCAGCGGTCATCTCGAAGCCCTAAAGGGGGTGTTGGAAGCTGCCGATGCCCGATCGCTCGTGTTGCTCGACGAGTTCGGCACGGGCACGGATCCGTCGGAAGGAGCGGCGCTGGCCGGGGCGGTGCTCAAGACGTTGTGCGACCGCGGCTGCACCACCATCGCGACTACGCACTTGAATCAGCTCAAACGGTTGGCCTCGGAGACGGCCGGGGCCGTGAACGCATCGCTGCAGTTCGATGCCGAACAACTCGAGCCGACGTATCGCGTCGTGAAAGGTATTCCCGGACGTTCGTACGGATTGGCCATTGCGCGCCGGCTTGGATTTCCACCCGAAGTGCTGCAGCTCGCAGAACAATTACAACCTGACGCGGAGCGATCGTTCGAGTCGCTGCTCGGCGACCTCGAGGAGCGGGAAAAATCGCTACTGCAACGCGAGGAATCCGTCCGGGCCGACGCCGCACGGCTGGATGCAGTCGAAGACAGACTCTCACAGCTCCGCGCCGATCTGGCCGAGCGGGGACGGTCGCTCGAGGAGACGGCGCGCCAGATGGAGACGTCGGGACGGGCCGAGGCGCGTCGATTCTTGCTGGAGGCGCGTAAGCGCGTGGAAGATGCTATGGCGTTGGCTCGGCTGGCCACGGACGAGACGACGGCCAAGCAGGCGAGAAAGCTCGTGGAAGACGGAGTGCGGGTGGAAGCATCTGCGCTACAAAAATTGGAGGTCGCGGCGCGCAAAAAAGGGTGGAAAATGCGGGGGCGTCGCGGGACGGAGACGCCGGCCGGTGCCGCGACGAGTCCACCCATGGTCGAGCGCCCAGCGCCGCCATCCACTCTGACCGAGTCGGCGGCCGCAAGCGAAATCGATCTCCGCGGAATGTTGGGGGAGGACGCCGAAGATGCCGTCGTGCGTGCGCTCGACGAAGCCGTAGTCGCCGACCTCGCGTCGCTGCGCATCATCCACGGCAAGGGCACCGGAGCACTCCGTCACCGAGTGTGCGATGTGCTGCGACGCGATCGCCGCGTGGCGTCGTTCTCGTCGCCGCCGGCGCATCAAGGTGGTTGGGGCGTCACCGTCGCGGAGTTGCAGTCGTGACCGCGATTCCCGACGAAGTGATCGAGCAGGTTCGCGATTCCGCCGACGTCGTACACATCATAGGTGAACATGTCGATCTCAGGCGCACCGGCGCGGATTTTCGGGGGCCGTGTCCGTTTCACGGCGGCACCAAGCGAAACCTCGCGGTGATCGCGAAAAAACAGATGTTCTATTGCTTCGTGTGTCACGAGGGTGGCGACGTGTTCGCATTCTACATGAAGCATCTCGGGATGGATTATCCCACGGCCGTGCGGGAGGTGGCGGCGAAGGTCGGCGTCATCATTCCCGACCGGCCGACCGGCGGCCCGGACCCGAGAGAACCCCTGTTCTCGGCGGTTGCCGTTGCCGCGGAGTGGTATGCCAAGCGGCTGCGGGAATCACCCGACGGCGGGGAGGCGCGTGCGTACCTTGCCAAGCGGGGGTTTTCCGGCGAAGGACTCGATGTGTTGGGATTGGGGTTCGCCCCCAAAGGCGGCGTGTTCCTGGAGGCGATGGGTAGGTTGGGCGTGTCGGAGGATAGCCTGCTCGAGGCCGGACTGGTGGTTCGGCGTGAGGACGGCTCGTTGCGGCCTCGTTTCTGGGGACGATTGCTTTTCCCCATTCATGACTTGCGCGGCCGAGTGGTGGGCTTCGGGGGCAGGGCGCTCGGTGACGCAGAGCCGAAGTATCTCAACTCGCCGGATTCGAGGATCTTTCACAAGGGGCAATTGCTCTACAATCTGCATAACGCACGCGCGGCGATCCGGCGGAACGAGAAGGCCGTCGTGGTCGAAGGATATTTCGATGTGCTGCGGGCGGTCGAAGCGGGGATAGAGCACGTCGTCGCGCCGCTCGGCACGGCCCTCACGTCCGAGCAGACGGCGTTGCTCAAACGCTACACCCGCGAGGTCGTGTTACTGTACGACAACGATCCCTCGGGTATGAGAGCGAGTTTTCGGGCCGCCGATGAGATACTGCGGGCGTCCATCCGTGGAATGATCGCCACACTGCCTCCCGGACAAGATCCTGATTCCCTCGTGGTGCAAGATGGGGCGGAGGCGCTCGTGCACATTATCGATGATGCGGTGGACGTGTTCGAGCGCGAACTCCAGCTGCTGGACCGCAAGGGTTGGATGGGGAGCATTGCTGGGAGGCGACGTGCTCTCGATCGCTTGTTGCCAACACTGCGTGCGGCGGGCGATCCGGTCACCCGAGATCTGTATGTGAATCGTGTCGCGGAGACGTTGGGGATCCACGCGAATTCCGTTCGGAGAGAGATTGATTCTGGCGTCCCTCGTCGGTCCGTTTGGCGAGAGCGCCCAGCGGCGACCGGGCCTGATGGAGGGCGCCTGGGTGGTGGGGGCGGGTCGGCGGAACGGAACCTGACGCGTGTCATGGTACACGAGCCCCAATGGCGATCGCGCATCGCCGAGCTCGTGCCAGACACATCGATTCTCGGCGGCCCCGACCGCGAGTTGTTCGAATATCTGGCAATTCAGCCCGATGAGGCGACCGGGCCCCAAATGCTCCGCGAGGTCGATGGAGAGGTGCGGGCAGTCCTCGCCCAGTTGCTCGAAGAGGCATGGGGCGACTTGGACGTGGACGCCCTCGTCGCGGGCGCGATCAACGATCTCGATAGCCGAAGCGTAGAAGCGACGCTGGAGCAGGTACAGAGGCAGCTTGCCGTGGCGCCTACGGATGAGAAGGTAACCCTGACACGACAAATCGATTCCCTGAGCCGGCGGTTGGCCGAACTCAAGCCAGGACGTTGGAACGTCATTCGAACCGGGAGGAGTAGTGCAGTCTGATTTGAAGAGCTTGTTGGGTCTGCAGGAAGACGACCGCGCCATCATGGCGATCGACGAGGAGCTCGGGGCGCTCAAGCCGGAGCTTGCCAAACTCGACGAACTCGTGGCCCAGTTGGAAGAGGCGTTGGCCCGTGCCCATGCGGAGCTTAGTGCGGCTGATGGGAGAGGAGAGGAACTGGAAGGAAAAATTGAAACGTATCGAGTGATGCAGGAACGGCGGCGACAAAAATTAGAGTGGGTGCGGGGTGCCAAAGAGGCGTCAGCGCTCATGGCGGAGATCGATTTGGCCAGGGGCGTGCTGGCCCAGGAGGAGACGGAGTGGATTCGCTCCGCCGAGGAGGCGCAGGCGATCAAGACGCGGGCGGCCGAAGCCGAGGAGCGGGTTGCCACGGAGAAAGCGGAGCAGGCCCCGCGCCGCGCCGAAATTGCCAGTGTTCAAGACGAGTGTCGCGCCCGGCTGAAAGAAGCGCAGGCGAAGCGCGCAGAAACCGCCAAGGGAATCAACCCCAACCTTCTGAAGAAGTACGGACGAATTCTTACGGGGCGTGCCCCGTATGCGATGTATGAGCTTCATGACGGAGCGTGCGGTCACTGTTTTACCGCAGTGCCCATGCATCTGCGGCAGCAGATCCAGCGGGGCGATACCATCGCCACCTGCGAGGCGTGTGGGGTCATCATGTACGTGTCGGAATGATGTCGATCGCCGCGACTCGTTGGAAATTCAGCGACCCCCCCGATCGGGCCGTTAGCCGCAACCTGGTGGACACCCTCAACATCCCGGAGACCCTGGCCGAACTCTTGGTGCAGCGAGGGCACTCCTCAGTAGAGGACGCCAAGATGTTCCTTCGTCCAACCCTGAGTTCGCTGACCGATCCCAACCAGTTCCGGGATTTGCCGAAGGCAACGTCGCTCATCGCGGACACGGTGCGTGCGGGCAAGGTGATCGTGATTCACGGTGATTACGATGTCGACGGGCAAGCAGCCACGGCGTTGTTGACGCGCGTGCTGCGGGCGGCGGGCGCCGACGTCCACCCCTTCGTCCCGCACCGCGTGCAGGATGGCTACGATCTTGGGCCGGCCGGCGTTTCGTTTGCCGAGCGGTGTGGGGCCTCGTTGATCGTCACCTGCGATTGCGGTATCAATGCCCACGACGCTGTGGCGGACGCTAAGGGCCGAGGCATCGCGGTGGTCGTGACCGATCACCATGTGCCCGGCGTCCTGCCACCCGCCGACGCTGTGGTCAACCCCAACCGACCAGACTGTCCGTCGGTGTCAAAAGGGCTTTGTGGCACAGGAGTGGCCTTCAAGCTCGCGCAGGCGTTGGTGGCCGAACTCGATCTGCCCGAGAATCTGCCGCTGCATCTCTTGGATCTGGTTGCGCTGGCCACGGTCGCCGACATCGTGCCCCTGACCGGCGAAAACCGTACGCTGGTTAGCTTTGGCCTCAAGACCCTCGCGCGATCGCGGTGGCCGGGGTTGCGGGCGCTCGTCGCCGCAGCGGGCCTCGCCGGCAAGCCGATCCGAGCCGGGCACGTCGGTTTTATGCTCGCACCGAGACTCAATGCGGTCGGACGCATCGGCGACGCCAAAGATGGTCTGCGACTGCTTCTCACCGACGATGAGTCGGTGGCGTACGAGCTGGCACATACACTGGAAGCCATGAACACGCGCAGGCAGGCCATGGATCAGGAAATTCTTCGCGGTGTCGTGGAAGAGATCGATGAGGCGGGGGCGATCGATTTGGATCGTACGTTCGGACTGGTGCTGGACAACGCAGAATGGCACGCAGGGGTGATCGGTATCGTCGCGTCACGGGTGGTGGAACGCTACGCTAGGCCGACGTTCCTCATCGCTGTTGAGGGGAATGAGGGTAAAGGATCGGGCCGCAGTATTCCGGGATTCGACCTCCATGCGGCGTTGTCTGCGTGTAGCGGTCATCTCGTGCGATATGGAGGCCACCCGATGGCGGCGGGTCTGACCATCGAGAAAAAGAACATCGTGGCGTTTCGCGAAGCGTTCAACGACGTGGCGACCTCGCAGCTCACGAAGGACGATCTCGTCAATACCCAGAGGGTTGATGCGAAGAAGTCCGTCGAACAGTTCGACATCAGGCTCGAGCACCTGTTGCGTCACATGGAGCCGTGCGGATTCGGCAACCCGGTTCCGGTGTTCGTGGTGACCGGCGCGCGGGCCGCCGACGCCCGAACGGTGGGGCAAAACCACCTCAAGTTCGTCCTGTCGGACAATACCGGCAAACTGGGGGCGATTGGGTTCAACCTGGCCGACCGAATTCCGGGCGGTTGGCTCGATTCGGAAGTCGACGTCGCGTTTCGTCTCGAGGAAAACGAGTATGGGGGTAAGGTGAGCCTGCAAGCGCGTGTGCTCGCCCTGCGCCCGGCCAACGGATGCGGATCATAGCCGGGGAATTTCGCGGACGCCGTTTGCGGGTTCCCGGTGACCGCGCCACCCGGCCCACGGCCGATCGGGTGCGCGAAGCATGGTTCAGCATCCTGGCCGGCCAACTCGCGGGTGCGCACGTCTTGGACCTCTACGCGGGGTCGGGAGCGCTCGGTCTGGAAGCGCTGTCGCGTGGAGCGAAACGGGTGGAGTTCGTCGAAGTGGGGAAGACCGCGCTGAACGCCCTGCGTGCGAACGTCGCGGCGCTGGACGCGGAGGAGCGGGTAACCGTTCACCGCGCCCACGCGGGCCGTTTCGTCGAGCGTCTCGAGGCGATCGCGTTCGACATAGCCCTGGCCGATCCGCCATACAAGGGGGAGGGCGCCAAACAGCTGGTCGGCGCCTTCGAGGCTCGCCCGTTTGCACGCGTACTCGGGATCGAGCATCGTGCAGCGGAAGACATCGGCGGCGATGAAACGCGCCGGTACGGTGATACGGCCTTAACATTTTGTTACGCGCCATGAACCGAATTGCCGTCTACCCAGGGGCCTTCGATCCAGCGACCAAGGGTCACGAAGACATCATAAACCGGAGCTTGCACTTCGTGGACCGGCTGATCGTGGCGGTCGCCGAGAACACCACGAAGACATCCTTGTTTTCGTTGCAGGAGCGGATCGAGCTTCTCAACGAGATTGTCGGCGATGACGATCGAGTCGAGATCCGTCCGTTCCACGGATTACTCGCGGATTTTGCCCACGAGATGGGCGCCGCTATAGTGGTGCGTGGTCTGCGGGCGGTAAGTGATTTCGAGTACGAGTTCCAGATGGCCCTCATGAATCGAAAGCTTCGCGACGATCTCGAAACGGTGTTTCTGGTTCCCGCACGGCATCTCACATTCTTGAGTTCGAGCATCGTTCGCGAGGTTGCGAGTCTAGGCGGTGACGTCGCCGATCTCGTTCATCCCACGGTGTTGCGGGCCCTGGAGGGCAAGTTTGGGTAGATGACCTTTCGCGATGACCTGCGCGATCGTGCCACGCAGGTGCGAGGGACGGTTGTACTGGCAGACGGGGGGGACGATCGGGTCGCCGCGGCTGCTCAAAAGATCGCCGAGCAGGGCATCGCCACCCCGCTGGTACTCGAGGGGACTGACCTTCCGCGGGTCGCCGAGGTCGCCGCGCTGTTGCGGCAGCGGCGGCCGGATCGAATCGCGAGCGATGCGGCCGCTATGGAACTTGCCTCCAACCCCATCGTACTCGGCGTCGGGCTCGTCGCGCTGGGAGAAGCCGACGCCGCGGTGGCCGGTGCCACTTGTCCCACGGCTGACGTGGTTCGGGCCGCGCTGTGGTTGATCGGGCCGGCTGACGGTATCGAGACAATCAGCAGCGCGTTCTACATGGTGCTCGACACTTGGCCTGCCCCGGAGGTGGGGAGTGGGCTGGGAGGGAGGGTGCTCACCTTTACGGACGCGGCCGTGGTGCCGGATCCGACAGCGCAACAGCTTGCCGATATCGCACTCTCGGCGGCACGCGACCGCCGGCGCATCGTCGGAGACGAGCCCGTGGTGGCTTTTCTCTCGTATTCGACCAAGGGCAGCGCCGACGGACCCAAGGTTGACAAGGTGCGGGAGGCAACGAAGCTATTCCGCCAGCGGGCACCCGATATCGCGTGCGATGGGGAGTTGCAGGGAGATGCGGCGCTGGTCCCGGCGATCGCCAATCGCAAGGCGCCCGAATCCCCCGTGGCCGGCCGCGCCAACGTCCTGGTCTTTCCCGACCTTGACAGTGGGAACATTGCATACAAACTGGTACAACGTCTCGCGGGTGCGGCAGCGGTCGGGCCGATCCTTCAAGGTCTCGCCAAACCAGTGGCCGACCTCTCACGTGGGGCGACGGCGGACGAAATCGTTGATGTCGCGGCGGTCGCTGTGTTGCAAGCTGATAGAGTATCCAGGAAAGCGGAGGGCAGGTAAATGGCAACAACTGTGAGCAGCACACCGAGCGGCGTGACGATCGTGGCAGTAGACGGCCAGCTGATTGTGGCGAATCGAAATGAACTCAAAGAAACAGTGCTCACGTCGCTCGAAGCCGGCGACCTGAAGTTCGTGTTCGATTTCACGGCCACCGGTTACATCGATTCGTCTGGGCTTGGTGTGCTCGTTTCCATCTCCAAGAAAATCCGAGAGGCTGGGGGAGCCCTCAGGCTCGCCGGCTTGAATGAAGACCTGGGTATGCTGTTCGAACTCACGAAGCTGGACACGCTGTTCAAGATTTGTGATACAAAAGAAACAGCCGAAAAGGGCTTCTAGCATCGAGACCGTACCGCTGCGACTGTGCGTCCGGCGTCCGGGCCGGTCCGACCACGATGCTCCCGATCGTGGTCTCCGCATGACGGTGGCAGTGCCGAGCGAACTCGAATTCGTCGAGCACACCGTGGACCTCGTGGCCCGGCATTGCCTGGCGTGCGGGCTGTCCGTCAAGGCCGTGCGCTTCAATCTCAGGGTCGCACTGTCCGAAGCCTTGGCCAACGCCATCGTGTACGGGAACCGACTCGATCCGGGTAAGCAGGTCCATATCGCGATATGTCTCGTCGGACAATCGGTACAGGTCCACGTTCGTGACCAGGGCGAAGGGTTCGATCCCAACTGTATACCCGATCCCCGGTCGCGGGATTGCATCGAGCGGGTAGCTGGTCGGGGTCTCTTTCTCATCAAAGAGCTCGTGGACGAGCTCGAATTCAACGACCGAGGTAACTCCCTCTGCATGACGCTACACCGCGCCTGACCCGTCTCGATGCGACGCTGCACGCGCTTGGCCAGCTGCTGGGTGACGAAATTCGGGTGTGGCGTGCAAGCGAGCGTACGATGCAGCTCGTTGCCGGCCCATCGCTGAGGTCCGATCAGAAGGTCCCGACGGTACCGGACGTGGACGGCTCGGGTGCGGACAGGCTCCAACCCCTGTCTGGCATCTCTGACTACTACTACCAGTGCAACCATCCAGACCACGAACTCGCATTGGGCCCGCTACTGACGCGGCTGGTGGAAACCGAGGGCGAGACGCTGCACGTGGCGGAGGAACTGACACGCCATTACGAGGAGATCGACCTACTCTATACCATCAGCGCCGTACTTGGACGGACGATCGGGTTGGAAGAGGCGGCCAGCGTCATCGTTCGAGAAGTGAGTAAGGTCGTCGGAGCCCGACGGGCATCCATTCTCGTGTACGACGCCGAGCATCGCACACTCCGTCCGGTGGCGGGGTGGGGAGTCGACGTCAGCGATTTTACACCGATCCCGGTCGACGACGAGATGTCGGTGGCCGCGCGAGTATTTCGTGAATGCGACACTGTGCTGCGCAACGCGTCCGATGACGGAATGTGGAAAGATCCCGATGCCATGACGCGTCCGTACCGCGGGAAAGCATTTCTTTCCGTCCCGATCGTGTATCCTGACCCGGATGGGGTGGCCCGTCCCGTCGGTGTGATCAACCTGACAGACCGGATGAGCGAAGACGCGTTCGGTCACGGGCACGCCAAGCTCGTGACGGCGATTGCGCATCAGATTGGTGCTGCCATCGAGAACGCCCGCCTCGTCGAACTCGACCGTGAGCGTCAACGCGTGCGGCAAGAACTGCAGTTGGCGCACGACCTGCAGCTTCGATTGCTGCCTTCACCGACGCTGTTGGGGCCACAAATTGACGTGGCCGCGATATGCCGACCGGCGGAGGACGTGGGTGGTGACTTCTACCAGTTCGTCCGGCTGCCCGGCTCGCAAGTCGGTGTCATGCTCGGTGACGTGTCCACTCATGGACTTGCCGCGGCGCTCATCATGGCACTGGTGCTCTCGGCAGCGGGCATCCATGCTGTCGCGGCGGAGTCTCCGGAAGCCGCACTCGATCAGTTGTTGGCGTCGGTGAACTCGGAACTGGCCGAGACCGAGATGTACTTGTCGCTGTTCTACGGGATTGTCGATGCGGAGCACGGCATCCTCCGCTACGCCAACGCCGGGCATCCGCATGCCTGGCGTATGTCTGGTGACGGCTCGGCGAAACGCCTCGCGGCCACCGCTCCGCCGCTCGGTTTGGGTGAGCCGGGCGCCATCGAGGGGAGTTCGGTAGAGTGGGCCCCCGACTCGGACCTGCTGGTATTGGTCTCCGACGGAATAACCGAAACAAGAAACCGGTCTGACGAACTTTTCGGGGAAGCACGGGTGCTGGATATCGTGCGCCAAACCCGAAACAACCCTGCGGTAGAAATCGTGGAGGCGGTGTTCAACGCGGTGAGTTCGTTTGCCGACGTTGCGACGGACGATCGCACCGTGGTGGTGCTCAAGGCGTAGTGTCGCGCCGCCTCGGCCAGCACTTCCTTTTCGATCCGGCCATCCTCGATCGCATCGTCGATGCTCTCGATCCCCGAGACGATGATGATGTGGTGGAAATCGGCCCTGGGAAGGGATCGTTGACCCGTCGGCTCGCACCGAGGGTGCGGACAGTGGTTGCCATCGAGAAGGACGCAGCGTTGGCTCGCGAGCTGCAACAAGCTCACGTGAAGCATTGTACGGTCATCCACGCCGACGCGCTCGATGTCGACTGGGGGGCCAGTGTGGCGGCGGCCGCTGCGGGCGCGAAGGTGCGCCCGTTCAAGGTGGTCGGCAACGTTCCGTTCTCCATTACCACGCCGCTGATCGACAAGGCCCTTGCCGAGCAGACACCGGTCGTAGTCGTTTTCCTCGTGCAGCGCGAGGTGGCCGATCGGCTGGAGGCGGCTCCTGGGACGTCGGCGTACGGTGCGCTCACCGTCGGCGTGCAGGCAGCCGCCTCGGTCGAGCGGCTCCAGGTGGTCAAGGCCGGCTCGTTCAGGCCACCACCGCGCGTCGATTCGGCTCTCGTGCGCATCCGGCCTCGGTCCGTGCCGATGGTGGATCCCGGCGAGCGCATCCCGTTCCGCCGGTTCGTGACCGGCCTGTTCGGCCAGCGGCGCAAGCAGGTCGCCCGAGGCCTGCGAACCATCTCCGGCCGCACCGCTGCCTCGGTGGCGGCGACGTTGGAGTCGCTCGAAATCGCCTCGACCTCGCGCCCGGAAGTGCTGACGCCCCAAGAATTTGTGAAGTTGTTTAGGGCGATGTCTCGTTGACGTTCACTTTCGCAGCGGCTATGTTGTGAAAAATTTCACAATACCATGCGAAAGATCGCCGAATCCACAGTACGCCGCCTCTCCCTCTACCTGCGGTTCCTCGAAGACTTCGAGCGGCAGGGCACCGAGACGGTGAGTTCGGAAGCGCTCGCTACACGCGGGGGGACCACGTCAGCACAGGTTCGCAAGGATCTTTCGTTCTTTGGGTCGTTTGGCAAGCGTGGGTTCGGATACTCGGTGCCCGAATTGGCGGGCCGACTACGAGACATTCTCGGGTTGGAGCGAACCTACCGCATCGTGGTGGTTGGGGCCGGCAACATCGGTGCGGCCTTGGCGCATTTTCGGGGGTTCGAGCAGCACGGCTTCCACGTCGTCTCGCTGTACGACTGCGACCCGAAGAAAATCGGGCAGAAACGAAACTCGATTCCAATCCGCGATCAAAGGCGGCTGGAAGCGGACTTGGCGAAGGAACTCGTGGACATGGCCATCGTGGTCACACCGGCCGGAGCGGCACAGGAAATCGTGGATCGGTTGGTCAAAGCCGGTGTGAAGGCACTCCTCAATTTCGCACCGATCCAACTCCGCGTTCCCGACGATGTGATCGTGAAAAACGTGAGCTTGGTGTTGGAATTGGAGGCGTTGAGTTACGGGCTGAGGAATCGCTAGATTGCGCCATGCCCATACATGTTTCCTCCGAGATCGGCCCGTTGCGGGCCGTCTTGGTTCATGAGCCTGGAAACGAGGTTCTGGCGGTAACCCCGGGAACGCGCCGGGATTTTCTTTACGACGATATTATCGAGTTAGACACGGCCCGCACCGAGCATCGCTCGATGGTGGCGGTGTTGCAACGGTTCGCCGAGGTATACGAAGTGGGCGACCTACTGCGGCATATTGCCGAGAGTGAGGACGCGAGGAAGCTGCTCGCGGCGCAGACGGAGCATATCGCCTATGCGGGCAACGTTTCCAAGCTCCTTGCCGACCGGCCCGCGGACGACTTGGTCACGATGTTGATCCAAGGTGCCGAAGACGTTGCGGGGCCCATTGCCAGAACGCTCAACCAAGGGGGATACGCCCTTCCTCCACTGCCCAACCTGTTCTTCACGCGCGACGTGGGCATCGTGATTGGCAGCCACGCGGTGATAGGCTCGATGCGCCATGAGGCGCGGTGGTCCGAAGAGTTGCTCATCAAGGCGCTTTTTGCATGTCATCCGGTGTTGGAGAATGACGGCATTATTTACGATGGGTCGGAGGAGCGGCGACTGGGCTACACGCTCGAGGGGGGCGATGTGCATCCGGTGCGTGAGGATCTGCTCATCGTTGGCTTCAGCGACCGCACGAGTGCAATGGCCCTGGATCACTTGTGCGACATTGCGATGGCGCGGTGCGGCATCTCGGACGTGATCGTCGTCGTCATGCCAGGTGAGCCCACCGCGGTGCATCTCGACATGCTATTCACTCAGATCGACCACGGTTTGTGTGTGGTGTCGCCACCGCAGTTCATCGGACCGCAACGGTTGGCGGTGTTGCACCGGAGAAAGGGCAAGGCCGGGGTCCGTGAGATGCCCGATTTCTTCGCCGCGCTCAAGGAAGTGGATTTTGCCCTCGAGCCGATATTGTGTGGCGGTTCGGATCGGGCCCTGCAGGAGCGAGAGCAGTGGGCCTCCGGCTGCAACCTGCTGGCACTCCGCCCTGGCCTGGCTCTGGCGTACAAGAGAAACGAGGCGACGCTCGGAGAACTCGAAAAAGCCGGATTTCGCATCGTCGGGTTCGAGGATTTCCTGTCGGGCGACGACCAAGTCAACGACGAAGAGCGCACGATCTTGACGATTCGGGGAAGCGAGTTGGTCCGAGGCGGTGGCGGGCCGCGGTGCATGTCACTGCCACTGTTACGGGATGCGTTGTGACCGGCGGCGTGCAGGCACGGCCCGCCGGCAAGTTGGTGGATAAAGCGCTCGACTACCTCGAGGCCGGACCCGCCAATAGTACCGCGTTGGTTCACGAGGTTCTCGGCATCGCGTCCACGTCGTCACCAGTCGCGGAGCGGCTGGCCAGCGCCTTGCTCGCGTCAGATCCGAGGGTGCGGCGCCGCTTCGACGCACGGTGGGAACTGGTGCGGCAAACGGTGGGATCCCCCAAACTTACCGAGTGCACGTTTGCCGTTGTCGACGTCGAAACCACGGGCTCGAGCCCTGGAAAAGGTGATCGGATAATCGAGATCGCGATAGCCGTTCTTTACGGAGGTGCGGTGAAGATGGCGATCGACACGTTGATCGATCCCGAACGCCCAATCCCATCGGTCATCACCCGCGTGACCCGTATTACGCAGGAGAAGATTCGGGGCAAGCCGTGCTTCACGGAAATCGCGAGTGACGTGGTGGGCGCGCTGGCCGGTCGCATCTTCGTCGCCCATAACCTTCGATTCGACTGGTCGTTCGTGTCGCTAGAGACGCGCCGCGCTCTCGATATCACACTCGATGGACCGCGCCTATGCACGGTACGGCTTGCGAAGCGTTTGATTCCGGGTCTTCGCTCACGCAGTCTTGACAGTGTGGCGCGGTATCTCGATATCGCGATCGAGAATCGCCATCGGGCGGGTGGTGATGCGATGGCCACGGCGTTGGTGTTACAGCAGATGCTGAACCTTGCCGGAGAACGCGGCGTCGATACCCTGTGTGGGTTGGAGGACCTGCAGCGGCGGCGCAACCGGAAAAAGCGTAAGAAGCGGGCGGTGCTACCGACGCCGATGGAGGAGGGATGAGTCTGGTCACGACCTTCCGGGTTGGCAACTTGACCTGCCACGCCCTCGAAGGTGGCGTGCAGCGATTGGATGGCGGAGCCATGTTCGGCGTGGTGCCCAAGGAACTCTGGAACCGCCGGATCGAGGCGGATGGGCGGAACCGCATACCTCTCGCGTTGCGCTGCCTCTTGATTGAGCACCCCGACGGCCCCGTGCTGGTCGATACGGGCATCGGGAACAAGGAATCGGAAAAATTCTGTGATCTCTACGGGATCGACAACGAGGGAGTCCACGGCCCCACTCGGCTCGATGACGCCCTGAACGAAGTCGGACTCACGGCTCGCGACGTGCGCTGGGTCGTGAACACGCATCTCCATTTCGATCATGCCGGAGGCAATACGGTGGTGCCGCCGGGTGGCGGCCCCGAGGACGAGCCGTGTGTGGCATTTCCCGAAGCAACCTACGTCGTCCAGGAGGGAGATCTCGCGTTCGGGCTCCGGACCAACGAGCGTACGGCTGGAAGCTATTTCCCCAAGAACTTTGCGCCGGTGACAGACGCCGACCGGTGGAAGCTGGTGAGTGGCGATGCAGAGATATTACCTGGGGTTCGAGCGATTCTGACCCCGGGGCACGTCCCTCATCACCAATCCATTCTCATCGAAGACGGAGGCGAGAAGGCGTGTTTCTTGGCTGACTTGGTGCCGACGACGGCGCATCTTTCGCTGCCGTGGATCATGGGGTACGATCTGGAGCCGCTCGTGACGCTCGAGTCCAAGCGCCGGCTCCTCACCCAGGCTGAAGAGGAGTCCTGGCTGCTGGTTTTCGAGCACGATCCAGAGCATGCACTGGGTCGGGTGGTGAGGAAGGGTAAGTCCTTTGGATTTCAGGCACTTGCCGGTTGACACCTCAGGCGGCGTGGGATACCCTTCGAATCGACAACACGCGAAGCAAGCGTCGAGACGCTTCCCCTACCTAGCCGCCGCTGAGGCGAGCGCACAGGGTTCTAAATACCGTTGCCGAGCACCTGCTCGGCGGGACGGCGGACTCTGCACATAGGGGTCCGCTTTTTTTCACCTTGAGGATGGAGGTGGCCTCACTGGCCTACAACAACAAGATCCCGCAGCGGGAAAACCGTACCCGGGTGAACAGTCAAATTCGCATGAGCCCCGTGAGGGTCATCGCGGATAATGGAGATCAGCTCGGGGTGATGCCGGTCGAAGAGGCGCTGGCGGCGGCGGTAGATCGCGGACTGGACCTCGTCGAGGTTGCTCCGCTGGCTCGCCCTCCCGTCGTGAAGATCATGGATTACGGGAAGTTCCGTTACGAGCAGGACAAAGCGGCAAAGGCGGCGAAGAAAAAGCAGCACGTGATCCACATGAAAGAGGTGAAGTTCCGGCCTGGGATCAGCCAGCACGATTTCGACTTCAAGGTGCGGCACGCGCGGAGTTTCTTGGAGGACGGCAACAAGGTCAAGCTCACAATGATGTTTAGGGGGCGCCAGATTACACATCCCGAGTTAGGGCAGGAGGTTTTGGCTCGCGCACTAGAGCGGTTGCAGGACCTCGCTAAGGTGGAGGCCCAACCCAAGCTCGAGGGCCGCAACATGACCATGGTGCTGGCGCAAAAATAGACTAGCCGATCGGCAGTCGGGTGGCTGTACGATCCTAACGATAGGAATCCTTCTTGGTGGCGTGGGGACAGTCGGATCGCCGGCGGAGGTGGTGTGGATGGGTGGGCCGACAGGTAGGGGGAGGAGAAGGGGATAACGATGCCCAAGCAAAAAACCAAACGAGCGGCTCGGAAGCGCTTCAAGTTGACAGGAACCGGCAAGGTTACCCGTCGCAAGGCGTTCAAGAGCCACATTCTCACCAAGAAGCATCCCAAGCGGAAACGCCATCTGCGGAAGGGCACCGTCATGTCTGCCGCAGACGCGCCTCGCATTCGCAAGCTTCTCGGGAAGTAGGAGGGGAACATGCCACGCGTCAAAGGCCATGTTGCCCACCTGAAGCGTAAGAAAAAAATCATGCGCGCTGCCAAGGGAGCGCGTGGCGGTCGCAGCAAGCTGTACAAGTCGGCAAAGGAAAACGTCGAGCGCGGACTCCGTTACGCGTATCGCGATCGCCGACGCAAGAAACGCGATTTCCGCCGTCTGTGGATTGTCCGCATCAACGCCGGGGCCAGGCAGCACGACTTGTCCTATAGCCGATTTATGGCGGGTCTCAAGGGGGCCGGCGTGGCGATCAATCGAAAGCTCCTCGCCGATCTGGCCGTGCGAGACCCCATTGCTTTCGGTGCACTGGTTGAGGTTGCGAAAAAGAGTCTGTAATCGGCGCCAGTTGCGGTACTTGTCCACGGACAACTCATGTCAGAGCAATCCCCCAACGACCAATTCCTGGCCGTTGAACGCACGATAGGCGAAATCCAGCATGCCGACGGTGCTCGGCTGGCGGAGTTACGAGTCGATCTGTTGGGCCGCAAGGCCGGCCGTCTGACCCAGATCCTACGTAGTCTATCGTCGCTTCCGTCCGAAGAGCGACGGGTGGTGGGGCTCCGAGCCAACGACTTGAAGCGCGAAATCGAATCGGCCCTGGCGTCCCGGGAGTCCGAGGTAGCCTCCCGCAAAGCCTCGAAGCAGGTGGCCGATCTGACCATGCCGGGACGCTCCGCATGGCGCGGCGCCATCCATCCGGTGACGGCCGTTGTCGACGAGATCTGCGAGATCTTCCGTGACCTCGGCTTCACCCGAGTGTCGGGGCCTGAGGCCGAGACCCAAGAATACAACTTCACCAAGTTGAACATCTCGCTGGACCACCCGGCGGCCGACATGCAGGACACCATGTTCCTGTCGCCCGGGATCGTCATGCGCACCCACACGTCGCCGGTGCAGGCGCGCACGATGGAGCAATACGAGCCTCCCATCCGCATCGTCGTGCCGGGGCTGGTTTACAGGCGCGACGCCTTCGACGCATCCCACGCTCCGGTTTTCGAGCAGATCGAGGGACTCGTGGTTGACGAGGGGGTCAGCTTCGTCGACTTCAAGGCCGCCATCGACTTTTTCGTGAAGCGGTTCTTCTCCAAGACGACCGCCGTCCGCTTTCGGCCTTCGTTCTTCCCGTTCACGGAGCCTTCGGCCGAGGTAGATGTGAAGTGGGGAGATGGATGGCTGGAAATCATGGGGGCGGGCATGGTGCATCCGGCGGTGTTGGAGAACTGCGGTATCGATTCGGAGCGGTATACGGGATACGCGTTCGGCATGGGCCCGCACCGTATCACGATGCTGCGACACGGCATTCCCGATATCCGGTTGCTGTTTCAGAACGACATGCGGTTTCTCGGGCAATTCGTGGAATAGCGATGATCGTTTCTCTGAACTGGTTGTCGGCACTGCTTGGTGTCGACCTCACGCCCGCCGAGGTGGCGGAACGACTTGCCATGCTCGGGGAGCCCGTGGAGCGAGTCGAGCCGGTGCACCAAGATCTCACCGGCATCGTCGTTGGCGTGGTCGAGCGGGTGGCGCGGCACCCCAACGCGGATCGGCTATGGCTCTGTGCCGTCAACAACGGGGTGGAGGTGCTGGACGTGGTGTGCGGTGCCCCCACGGTGGAAACCGGAGGCAAGTACCCATATGCGGCCGTCGGATCCACACTGCCCGGTGGGGCCAAGCTCAAGGGGCGGAAGATCCGGGGGGTCAAGTCGAACGGCATGCTGTGCTCGGAGCACGAGCTGGCGTTGGGCACGGATGAATCGGGGATCCTCTTGTTGGATACCGACGCGCCGGCGGGGACGCCGCTCCTCGATGTGTTGGCGGTGGGCGACTATCGCCTGGATGTCGAGGTGACGCCCAACCGTCCCGACTTGCTGTGTCACCGGGGGGTCGCCCGCGACCTCGGGGCCGTGCTCGGCAAACCCGTCAAGCTGACCACGATTCCGGGAGCGCCACCGCACACCGAAACGCCCGTACGGAGTGCGACGATGGGGTCTGTGGGGGGAGTCGAGGTGTCGGTGGAGGATGTGTCGGGATGTCCGCGATACATGGCTGCGGTGATTCGGGGAATCGAGGTGCGACCGTCCCCGGATTGGCTACAACGGCGGCTCGCCAGCATCGGGCAACGTCCGATCAACAACGTGGTGGATGCCACCAACCACATCCTCTTCGAGCTCAACCAGCCGCTCCACGCGTTCGACCTTGCAAAGCTGGCCGGACCTAAGATTGTCGTTCGGCGCGCGCTCGACAACGAACCGATCACTACGCTGGACGGCGAACGGCGCCGCCTGAATTCGGCCATGACTGCCATCTGCGACGCACGAGGCCCAGTGGCGGTTGGTGGGGTGATGGGTGGCCAATCCAGCGAGGTTTCGGAACAAACCACGGACGTGGTGCTCGAGTGCGCCTATTTCGATCCCAAACGCATCAGAGCGACACGCAGGACCTTGAGAATAAGCACCGAAGCGTCGTATCGGTTCGAGCGGGGCACCGACCTCCAGGGAATGCCAGACGCGTTGCGGCGTGCGGTGGGGATGGTCATCGCAGTGGCGGGTGGGTCCGAGGCGGGTCCACCGGTCGACGTGTACCCGTCACCCACGAAGGCGGTGACGATATTTCTCCGCCCCGAGCGGGTGACTCAGGTGCTTGGGGTCGAGCTGCCGCGTGCCGAGATCGAAGGCTACCTCACGAGCCTGGGCTTCACGGTCGCGCCAAAGGATGGGCGGATCGCCGTGCACGTGCCGGGCTGGCGGCCCGACGTCACGGGCGAGGAGGATTTGATCGAAGAACTCGCGCGTCTGCGTGGGTACGACACGTTCCCCAGCGAGATGGGTCCGCTGAGGCCGAGTAGTGTTCCGGACGACCCAGGCTACAGGCTGGAAGCGCGGATGCGTCGTATCCTGACCGGGCGTGGGCTGCACGAGGCGCGAGGGATTTCGTTGGGCCCCAAGTCGGGCGACAGCGCACAGGCCGTGCTCAATCCACTCTCGGCAGAAGAGGCATATTTACGCACCGACTTGACCGCTGGCCTGGTTCGGGCCGTCGAGCACAACTGGTCGGTCAGGGAGCGCGACATCCGGCTGTTCGAGATCGGAACGGTGTTTCATGCGGCCGCAGAGGGAGAAAGGCCTCAGGAAGACCGTATGGTGGCGGGCGTGATCACCGGAAGCCGGATGCCGGCACATTGGTCGGAATCGGGTGTTTCCGTTGATTTTGACGGCTGGGATGTGAAATCTTTGTTGGAGGAGGTCGCGCGGGCCGCTGGCTCGAAAGCCGTCATGACGGATTCGGGCGGCCGGTGGGTGCTTGGCGGCCCATCCGGCGAGGAGCTTGGCTGGGCTGGCCCACTGGAGGTTGACGGTCCCAGTTGGGCGGCTGGGGTGTTCGGCTTCGAGGTCCGGCTCACGAACCGCGACGCGGTGACGACTCGGTTCGCGACGCTCCCGAGCACGCCGCCGGTGACTCGGGATCTTGCCCTTCTGTTGCCGGATGGTGTGACCGCCGCGCAGGTCGGCGAAGTGGTGGTTCGGTGCGGTGGCAAGTTGCTGGAGTCGGCGGACATCTTCGACGAGTACCGCGGGGCGGAGATTGGCGGACGGAGCGTTGCGTGGCGGCTTGTTTTTCGTGCCGCGACACGGACCCTGCGCGACAAAGAGGTGGACGCGGCGGTAACCAACATACTGGGAGCATTGAGAAAGCAACTTGGAGTCGAACGGCGAGAGACCTGAATTCAGGGCGTTGGAGGAACTCGAAGAAGCAGTCCGTCAAGTCTCTGAAGAGTTGGCGGGATGGCGCAAGCGCGCTCACAGGGCCGAGGGGAGCGCTGGCGGAGACGGCGATATCGTGAGTGCGCACGAGCGAGTCGTCGAATTGGAAAGTGAGAATGAGAATCTGCGCCACCTCATCCAGCAAGCCCGGACACGCGTGACGGGTTTGCTTACCCGGCTGCGGTTCCTCGAGGAACAGACAGCCACCGCTATCCAGGGTGGCCGGCGGTGACCGTGAAGAAGACGCTCGTAAAGGTTACCATCGGCGGTGATGAATACAGTCTTCGCTCCGACCGGCCGGATGACTACACCCGAACGGTTGCGGACCATGTGGACCGTGCACTGAAGGAAGTACGGGCCTCGGGCAAGATCGTTGAGATCCATAAGGCGGCGATCCTGGCCGCGCTGGCGATCACGGATGATTTGTTCCAGTCGCGCCTCGCGGAGCACGAGATGGAGCAGAGGCTGACGGCGCTCACGGATGAAATCGTGCGTCTGTTACCTCCCAAGAAGCGTCCCTCGCGGGCGTCGGCTACGTTTGCCTCGACCGCAGACGACAGCTAGTTTCACTCAGCTTCGGCGTCGTAGGTTGCGCCAGGCGGGAACCCACAGCTAGACGCGGCACGCCGGTGGCCTAGGCAGAGCCGTTGCTGGAGATAGATTATGTCCACAATCGTGGCTGTGTACGTGATAGCCGCACTCGGGGCCATCGGTCTCACGGGGGCGGCTTTTTACTTGTTGGGACGCCGTGGTGAAAGACGATTGGCGGAGGCGGCGGGACGATCGGCGAGCCAACTGGCCGAGCGGTCCAAGGCCGACGCCCTGCGAGAGGCCGAAGCGGCCAAGGCAGCGGCGATTTTGGCTGGCAAAGAAGAGGTGATGCGGTCGCGGGAGGATTGGGAGCGCGATGAGAAGCAGCGACGCAAAGAAATCGCCCGCGCCGACCGGCGTCTCGAGGAGCGGGAGACTCACCTCGAGCGCAAGACTTCCCAGTTGGAAGAGCGCGAAGTGGAGTCGAAGCGGCAAGCGCAGTCGATCAAGGACAAGGAAAAATCCCTTCAAGGAAAAGAAGACGAGGTGACGCGGGCGTTGGAGCAGCACCAGCGACGGTTGGAGCAACTGGCGGATATGTCGGCCGAAGAAGCGAAGGAGGAGGTGCTGCGCCAGGCCGAGGAAAAGGCGCGCAGTGAGGCGGCGGCGATCATCCGTGATATGAAGGAAGAGGCGGTGCGGAATGGGGACAAGGAGGCCAAGAAGATCATCGCGATGGCCGTGCAACGCATTGCTTCCGAGTACACGTCTGAGATCTCGGTGTCTGCGGTGGCCCTGCCCAACGACGAAATGAAGGGTCGCATCATCGGTCGCGAGGGGCGCAACATCCGAGCGTTCGAGACGGCAACGGGAGTCGATGTGATCATCGACGACACGCCGGATACCGTTGTGGTGTCGTGTTTCGAGCCGATTCGGCGCGAAGTGGCACGACTCGCGTTGGAGCAGCTCATTTCGGATGGCCGCATTCATCCCGGCCGCATCGAGGAAGTGGTCAACAAGGTCCGCGAGCAGGTCGACCAGCAGTTGGTGGAGGCGGGCGAGCAAGCGACGTACGAGCTTGGTATTCACGGGATGCACGCAGAACTGATTAAGCTCATCGGACGGATGAAGTACCGCACATCGTATGGTCAGAACATGTACCACCACTCCAAAGAAGTCGCCTGGCTCGCCGGTATCATGGCGAGCGAACTGAAGCTGGACGTGCACTTGGCCAAGCGCGGCGCATTGCTACACGACATCGGGAAGGTTCTCACCCACCAGCATGAGGGTACCCACGTCGAGCTGGGCGTCGAGGTGGCGGAGAAGTACGGCGAACACCCGGTGGTCATCAACTGCATCGCGGCGCACCACGACGACGTGCCGCACGAGTCGCCGATCTCGGTCATCGTGCAGGCGGCGGATGCGGCCAGCGGAGCGCGTCCTGGTGCGCGCCGTGAGGCGGTCGAGACCTATGTGAAACGGCTGACGCGTCTGGAAGAGATTGCCAATGGTTTCCCAGGCGTGGAGAAGACGTTTGCCATTCAAGCCGGAAGGGAGATCCGCATCGTGGTTTCGCCGGAGGAAGTGGGCGACGAACAAGCGCTAGAGATGTCGGAGAAAATCGCCCGCAAGGTTGAAGAAGAGCTACAGTACCCCGGCCAGATCAAGGTGGTTGTGATTCGCGAGACTCGGGCGGTGGATTATGCCCGCTAGGATCATCAGCGGCAAAGACATCGCGGCGGAGATGCGTGCTGAATTGGAGCCACAGGTGGTGGAGCTGAAGCAACGGGGTATCACCCCGGGGTTGGCGGTTGTCCTGGTTGGTGAGGACCCTGCGAGCCAGGTATATGTACGCATGAAAGCGAAGGCGTGTGAAAAGCTTGGTATGCACAGCGAAACGATCACGTTACCCGAGGCGACGACGGAAGATGAGTTGTTGGCAACCGTCGATCGGCTCAATGCCAACCCGGCCATCCACGGGTTTCTCGTGCAGCTGCCGCTGCCCGACCATATCGATTCAGAACGGGTACTCTTGCGGATCCTGCCGACAAAGGATGTCGATGGCTTTCATCCGGAGAACGTCGGGAGAGTGGCCGTAGGAGATCCGACGGCTTTTCCGCCCGCAACGCCATTCGGCGTGCAGCACCTGCTGATGCGCAGCGGTGTCCAGATCGATGGGTCACATGTGGTGATCGTGGGCCGGTCGAATATCGTAGGACGGCCGATGGCGTCGCTATTGCTCCAACGGAGAAAGGGGGGCAACGCGACGGTCACCGTGTGTCACTCCCATACCAAGAACCTTCCCGACGTGACCCGTCTCGGGGATATCCTGATCGTGGCGATAGGGAAAGCGAACTTTGTCACCGGCGATATGATTCGGCCCGGCGCCGTGGTGATCGATGTCGGGACCAACAGGGTGGACGACCCCGCAAGCGAAAAGGGGTACCGCCTCGTCGGTGATGTGGACTTCGAGGCCGCGCAGCAGGTGGCGTCGGCCATCACACCGGTTCCGGGTGGAGTGGGTCCCATGACGATCACGATGTTGTTGTACAACACTCTTCAAGCCGCACGCCGTTGGGCGGAGAACTAGACCTCTTCGCTTCGACCGCCCCCGCGTCGTCGGACGGCGCGTGGACCGTTGCCCAGCTCAATCGGCACGCGAGGCAGCTGGTCGAAGCCGGGCTGCGCGCTGTATGGATCAAGGGAGAGGTGTCGGGTCTCAAGATCTACCGCAGTGGTCATTGGTATTTCTCGCTGCGTGACGCCGAGGCTCAGGTGCGCTGCGTGATGTGGCGCACCGACAACCTCCGCACGTCGGCGAAGCTGGAGGATGGGCAGCAGGTGTTTCTCGAAGGCCGGCCGACGGTGTGGGAGGAGCGGGGGGAGTTCCGCATCACCGTCAAACGTATCATCCCGACCGATGCCGATGGGATGTGGGAGCAACGGTTGCGGGCAGCGAAAGCGGCGCTGGAGCGCGACGGCTTACTCGATCCGGCGCGCCGGCAACCCCTACCGGAGTTTCCCTCGCGAATCGCCGTGATCACGAGTCCCGACGGCGCGGCCCTGCGCGACATTCTCACCGTACTCGAACGGCGATGGCCTGTCGTGGAAGTGCTATTACTTTCAACGCGAGTCCAGGGAGACGCAGCGGAACGGGAGTTGTGCCGCGCGTTGCGGCGCGTCGACGCCGTCGGTGCGGACGTGGCGATCATCGGCCGTGGTGGTGGGTCGCGGGAGGATCTGTGGGCGTTCAACAGCGAGCGCGTGGCGCGCGCGGTGGCGGCGGTGCGTGTCCCCATCGTGTCGGCCGTCGGGCATGAGCAAGACGTGACGCTTACCGATCTGGTCGCCGACCTGAGAGCGCCGACGCCGTCGGCGGCAGCCGAGGCCGTGGTACCGGATCGGCGGGAGGTGTCGCGTGCTGTCGACGCGTTGGCCCGGCGGCTGGGTCAGTCGCTGACCAACCGAACCCAGATCGGCGCCGAGCGCCTCGAGCGAACCGCCGACCGGTTGCACGGGGCGATGCAAGGGCAGATCGAACGATGTGCCGGACGTCTCACGACCCTCACGGCGAAATTGGATGCCCTCAGTCCCCTCAAGGTATTGCAGCGGGGCTACGCGGTCGTGCGGGATGAGAGCGGGCGTGTCCTCAAATCCGTCGGGAGTTTCCAACCCGACATGGACTTGCGCGTCACGGTGACGGACGGAGATGTTGACGCACGCGTCGTGGGAATCCGCCAATGAGTGAAAAGCTCCCCCCCCCCTCGTTCCGCACCGAAGTCGAGCGACTCGAGACGATCGTCCGCTCGCTGGAAGACTCCGATGTGGACTTGGATGAGGCGCTTGCGTTGTTCCAAGAGGGCGTGGAGCGGCTGAAGGCGGCGAGGCAACTCCTCCAAGACACCGAACTCACCCTTAGGCAGGTTGCCGAAGCCGCCGATGACGCATCAAGTGGTGACGACGTCGAGGACTGACGTCCGCGCGTTCCTGGCCGAGGCGAGGGACCTGACCAACGAGGTCTTGGGGCTCTGGTGCCGTCGCGTGCAAGAGGAGATCCCCGGACCGGTCGGCGAGGCGATCGCCTACAGTCTCTCGGCTCCGGGCAAACGGATTCGTCCCGCGCTGTTGATGGCCGTGTACCGGGAACTCGGCAGCGGTACGATGCAGGATGTGGCCGAGATCGGCGCCGCGGTTGAGGTCGTGCACACGTACTCGCTGGTGCACGACGACCTCCCGTGCATGGACAACGACGACCTGCGTCGCGGGCGGCCCACCACTCATCGGAAGTTCGACGTGGCAACGGCCGTGGAAGCGGGCATTGACATGGTGCCGCTTGCGGGGAGAGTGCTTGCCGCAGGGTGCCGGCGCCTCGGCGTATCGCAGGATGTCTTGCGGCAGCTCGGGACGGAACTATTTCAGGCGGCCGGAGCCGCGGGAATGATCGGCGGACAGGTGCTCGATCTCGAGGCCGTGGCGAGGCCCCCGTCGCTGGACGAGCTTCGAGACATCCACTCGCGAAAGACCGGCGCGCTGATGACGGCGAGTGCGGTGATGGGGGCGCGCGCGGCGGGGGCCGCCGAGCCCGATCTGGCGGCCATCCGCGGTTACGGTGGGGAGGTGGGAATGGCGTTCCAAATCGCCGACGATGTGTTGGATGCCACGGCCACATCGCAGGAACTGGGAAAAACAGCCGGAAAGGATGCCCTCCAGCAAAAGACCACCTATGTGACGCTTCTCGGAGCCGAAGCGGCCATGGACGAGGCGGCCGCGAGCGCACGCAGGGCCATAGCCCATTTGAGGGTGGGCGGGATAGATTCGCCACTTCTCACCGGGCTTGCTAACTTTATCGTGACACGTCGCTCCTGAGGGAAGGCTTCCGGCCATTCTATGTCGCTGCTCGAAGGCATAACCGGCGTTGAAGACGTCAAAAAGCTCGACCGCGACCAGCTTCCGCAGTTGGCCAGCGAGATCAGGCAGCGTCTGATCGAGGTCGTCTCCAAGACGGGTGGCCACATCGGCGCAGGTCTCGGCGTGGTCGAACTCACCGTAGCGCTCATCTACACTTTCGACTCGCCACGCGACAAGATCCTTTGGGATGTTGGACATCAGGGGTACCCGTGGAAGATCCTCACCGGTCGGAACCACGCCCTCCCCACGCTCCGACAGGAGGGTGGCCTCTCGGGATTTCTGCGGCGCGTCGAGAGCGAGCACGACCATTTTGGCGCGGGACACGCGGGAACAGCGATGTCGGCAGCCCTCGGCATAGCGGCTGCACGCGATGTGAAGGGTGAGTCATTTCATGTGGTCGCGGTGGTGGGGGACGGGGCCCTCACGTGCGGCATGCCGTATGAAGGGATGAATAACGCGGGACATTCCGAACGCGACATCATCATGATCGTCAACGACAACGGGATGTCGATCGCCCCGAACGTGGGTGCCATAAGCAAATACTTCGCTTCCATCGAAGCGGCGCCGATGACGAACAAGATGAGAGGCATCGCCAAACAGATCATTACGCGGACGTCCAAGTTCGTGGGCGGCAAACGGATGGTCGATTTTGCGAAGAACATCGAAGAGAGCGTGAAGAACCTCTGGTCTCCGGGGATGTTGTTCGAAGAACTCGGGTTTCGGTATTTTGGTCCCATCGACGGGCACGACATTCCCACCCTACTGAGTACGCTCAGGACCCTGAAGCAAGTCGAGGGACCGCGGGTGCTGCACATCCTGACGGAAAAGGGTCGAGGGTTCCCGCTGGAGGAACCGGACCTGGAGAAGTTCCACGCCCGCAAGCCATACAATCCGGTCACCGGAGCGGTGAAGCCGTCCAAAGGAGGCCACCCGGCTTGGACCAAGATATTCGGCACCGCGATAACCGAGCTGGCGGCGGAGCATCCCGAGATCGTCGTGATCACGGCCGCCATGCCATCGGGCACGGGAACGGATGCGTTTCAAAAGCGGTGGCCCGACCGTTTCTTCGATGTTGGCATCGCGGAAGGGCATGGGACGACGTTCGCGGCTGGGCTCGCCACACAGGGCATCCGTCCGATCGTGGCGATCTACTCGACGTTTCTGCAGCGGGCATACGACAGCATCATTCACGACGTGGCGATTCAGAAACTGCCCGTCGTGTTTTGCATGGATCGAGCGGGCATGGTCGGAGCCGACGGGCAAACGCACATGGGGTTGTACGACATTGCGTATCTGCTTGCGGTTCCCAACATGACGATCACGCAGCCGAAGGACGGCAAGGAGTTGGTGGGCTTATTGCGTTGCGCGTTGGCGCACAAAGACGGTCCGTTTACGCTGAGGTATCCGCGAGACAACGCACCGTCGGCGGCTCCCCCTGCCGCCGAGGTCGGAACCATTGAATACGGCACTTGGGAAATGCTGCGCGAGGGCAAGGACTGCGCCATCCTGGCGGTTGGCGTGATGTGCGAGCCGGCGATGGGGGCGGCCGAATTGCTCGAGGCCGACGGATTCGACGTTTCGGTCGTCAACTGCCGCTTTATCAAGCCCATCGATCGCGACATGCTGTCTGTATTGGTTGAGAGCCATCGGCTCTTCGTGACCGTCGAAGACGGCACGAAAGTAAATGGCTTCGGCGCCTACGTCGCGTCGATCGTCAGCGGCATGACGGGCGACTTGCGGGTCGATGTCATGGGTGCCCCCGACCGGACCTACGAACACGCGGCGCGCGGACGGCAGTTGGAGTGGGCCGGCCTGACGTCGGAAGGGATCGCCGCCACGGTCAGGGCCCGCGCCGCCGAAAAGAGCCTTTCGACCGCATGAAGGTGGGGGTTGTCGGGAATTCGGCATACGGCGACCTCCATGGTGTACTCCGTCGGCTCTCTGCCGCCGCCCCAACGCACGACATCTCGCTCCTCACGGAACCAGATCTGTCCGATGTGTGGCCCGACGCGGCACCGCCGCTGTTGGAACCGTCCGCATCTCTCGATGCCCTCATCACGTTCGGCGGCGACGGTACGCTGTTACGCGGCGCGCGCATGGTGGCGGGTCGCGACGTGCCGATCATGGGCATCAATCTGGGAAGGGTGGGGTTCCTCACCACGGCGCCTGACGAGGCGATGGAAGATGCCCTGGAGGCGTTGGCAAGCGGAAAGTACGAGATCGAATCCAGACGGGCGCTCGCCACATCGATCGAGGGACAGGCTTCGGACGGGGTGGCCGAGTTTGCGCTGAACGACGTCGTGGTGCACAAGGCAGGCGTTGCCCGTGTCGTTCGTTTTCGGGTAAAAGTGGACGGCGAGGTGGTCGGGCAGTACAGCGCCGATGGGATAATCGTCGCGACTCCTACCGGGTCTACCGCGTACTCGATGAGCGCCGGCGGTCCGGTGGTGGTACCCGGTGTCGATGCCCTAGTCATCACCGCGATTTGTCCCCACACGCTTGCGGTGCGTCCGATCGTCGTATCGGGAAGCGCGGAAATTCGTGTGGAATATCTCTCACCCTACACGGATACCGTCTTGGTGTCGTACGACGGGCAGTCGGACCTCGAGCTGGATCCCGGGAGCGTCGTCTGCATTCGGCAGGCTGCGTCACCCGTAAAATTGATACGGCTCGGGACAGAAGGGTTCTTCGATCGCGTACGCTCCAAGTTACAATGGGGTGACTTGAGCGACCGGGAAAAAGTGTGATGTGCTAACAGAACTCCGCGTACGCAATTTGGTGGTGATCTCCGACGCCACTATTCCGCTCGAGCCCGGTCTCAATGTCCTCACCGGCGAAACAGGCGCCGGAAAATCTATCTTGATCGATGCGCTGTCGCTTCTGCTGGGCGAGCGAGCGAGTTCGGACCTGGTGCGGCCCGGCGCAGAGAAAGCTGTTGTCGAGGCCGCCTTCGATCTGCGGCGTTCGAACGGCGTCGGCATCGCCGCCGATGAGGCCGGAGTGGACATCGAAGACGAGATGTTGGTCGTTCGGCGGGACATCAACGCCGAGGGTCGGAACCGCGCCTGGGCCAACGGTAGTCCGACCACGGTGGGAGTGCTCTCGTCGTTGGGTCGATCGCTGGTCGATCTTCACGGCCAACATGAGGCGCAATCCCTGCTCCGCGCCGCGACACAGCGGGACATTCTGGACGCTTTTGGTGGTGCGGGCGAAGAATGCCGCCGCGTGAAGGAAACGCATCGGATGCTCGCGGATTTGCGAGCGCAGGAGGCGGAGCTCAATCAAAAGCGGGACGACGTGTTGCGACGGGCCGACTACCTGCGCCACGTCGTCAAGGAAATCGACGAGACGGATCCCAAGCCCGGGGAGGACGAGTCGCTCGCTACCGAGGCCCGCCGGCTCGCGAACGTCGAAGATCTGACCCGGCTCTCCGACCAACTGGCTGAGCTGCTGGATGGCGAGACCGAAGGCAGTGCCGCGTCGATCCTGGGCGCGGTTGCGCGAACCCTGGATCAGCTCACCCGGGTGGACCGGAGTGTAGCAAAGTGGGAAGATCTTCTCGAATCGCTGTCGGTGGGGGTGGCCGATCTGGCGCGCGAGGTGCGCGAGTACGCGTCATCCATCGAGGTAGATCCCGGCCGGCTCGCCGATATCGAGCAGCGGCGCGACCGTCTGTACCGAATGCTGCAGAAGTACGGGTCGACCATCGAAGCGGTGCTGCAAACGGGCCAAGAGGCTCGGGACGAGCTGGACGTGCTGGACACCGCACATCTCGATCTCGAACAGATCGCCGAACGGCGAGCCGCAGCGGAGGAGAAACTCGAGGGCTTTGCGGCGAACCTGACGGCGCTGCGGACCGCGGCCGCCGAGCGGCTGGCGGCGACGGTCAGCGCGCTCCTGCCCTCGTTGGGCATGCCGGGAGCGACGATGCGCCCGCGGCTCGACCCCCTCGACCAAACAGGGCCCAGCGGGCGCGAGGGCGTCACGTTCATGGTGCAGCTCAACAAGGGAATCGAGCCTCGGCCGGTGGCACAGGTGGCGAGTGGGGGCGAGCTATCGCGCATCATGCTCGCGCTCAAGGTGATCCTCGCGAGTCACGATGCCATCCCGACCTTGGTGTTCGACGAGATCGATCAGGGCATCGGTGCCGAAACGGGCGCGCAAGTCGCCGATGCGTTGGCCAAGGTGGCGCGCACGCGTCAGGTGCTCGTGATCACCCACCTCCCACAGATTGCGGCGCGCGCGGCACATCACATCCGAATCACCAAGACGGAAGACGGACCCCTCGCCACCGCGGATGTCGAGGTGCTCACCGGGGAAGAGAGGGTGATTGAGATCGCGCGGATGCTGGGCGATCCGGACGACCCGGTGCTCCGACAGCACTCGCAGGAGTTGCTCGGCCTGACCGAGGGACGTACTACCAAGGTGGGACGGGGTTGATCGTGCGATCGGGGTTATTACCGCCCCGAAGGTGGCGTGTCCAAAAATAGGTCGTAGAACAGCCGCAGGTAGAGCTGCATGCTGTTGGTCTTCGGCGTCAGCCCTCCCGACCCGGAGAATGCCGCGCGATAGTTGAGCCCAGCCTCGATCGGGAGCACTCGACCCGTCAGGTCGGAGCGATAGGCGATACCGCCGCCGAAATGCCAGGCCGTCATCATCGTTTCGCGCTCCAGCAGTTCCGCCGCCGGCCCCTGGCCCACTTGATTGTCCAACGACACGATCTCGAACGAGTCGGCCGATTTGTGGTAGTAGCTGACCGAGGCGAACACCCGAAACTCGCTGGTGAGTCGGATCGTGGGGAACGCGCTGGCCCGAATCACGTCTCCAGGATCGCGGGTCACCACGCCCCGCCGCGAGAGGGGTGCCAAGGGAGCGTCGGGCGACGTGATCCGGCGGGTGAGGTCGTGCGGCAGTTGCATCGTGTACGACGCACCGAAGGACACTCCCACCGAGCTGCCCGGCTGGAGGGCCGCCTCGATGCCCAATTCGACGTCCATCTGTCCGTCGCCCGTGCCGATGTCGACGAAGTTGTCGGCACTCGATGGCTTGCCCGTGGGCAGCCAAATCGTCGAGGTCAGCACGACTCGGGCGGATGGGTTGGTCACCAGGCCGAACCGCGCTCCGATCTCGATATCGCCGAACTTCGTTTGGCGGTTGAAGGCAATGGGCTCCGTCTCGAAACCCAACCCGGGAGTCGTGAACAAGGCGTTCAGTTCATCGGGGCCCACACGCGCATCCGGCAGCGCCAGCACGGAGTTGACGGGCGTGGCGCCGAGCGCCTGTAATGCGGCGGCGACAGCGGCGATCTCCGCCGTGATGGCTGCGCCGGCTGTGGAACTCGCCAGCGGGGCGAACGGAACGAACTCCCGGCCGGCACCGATGCCCGTTAGTGCGAGCAGGTTGTCGCGCAAGGCCATAGCGCGAGCCACGGTCGCCTGCGCTTGAACGCACGCGGCGCCAGTGGGACATCCAAAGTTCCCGGCTGCGATTGCCGCCTCCACGTCGGCGATGGCCGTGCCGAGTTCGTCGATGAGGTTCATTGCGACGGGCACCGTTGTGGCGTTTCCCAACTCGGGGGCGGCCAGGTTGAACCCGACGTTGGCCTCGGTGGTGTCGGTGGTGAACGTGACTTGGGATCGCGTCGTAACGATAGGGAGGTTGGCCCGCACGGTAATGCGGTCGGTAAGACCGAGGGCGAAACCGAACGGGAAGTGCCGCACGTCGGCGTCGCGCACGGTATTGAACGCACCCACGTTGATCCGGTAGGTCGCATCTCCCGTGATGGCACGAATCGCCTCTTCAGCCGGTGCCAGGGTAGGGAAGAGGTTGCTGCCCACAGTGTCGGCCGTGAGATCGGTGCCGAGGGGTTCCGCTATCCCGTCGGTGACGCCCGCCGTTCCGAATGCGAAACGCGTGTCGTAGTTGGTGTAATGTGGGGAGAAATCGATCCGCAAGGCGCCTTTCCGAATCAGCCGCGCATCGATGTACTGCGCCTCCGCGGGACGCGGGCCTATCACGGCCAAGAGCGCGAGCGATGCCACCCCCACCCCCACTCTCATGCCCACCCCGGCCAGGTGAGGGGCCACACGTCTGAGAGCCGGCGAAGGATGAGAATCATGAGCGGGGGAATCTAAGGGGACCGGAAAGCATCACCAAGCTATAACGGCGTGCCGGTTTCCGTCAGCAGGGCCTGGTCGTACGTCGCAAAGATCTCTTGTCGACTGATGAGCCCGACGAGCCGCTCGCTGTTGTCGGGATCCACGACCGGGATGTGATGGCTCCCCCGCACCCCTAGCCGTTGGAGCGCGGTACGGAGGGAATCGTGCGGCGTCACACTCTCGTACTCCTCGCTCGCGAGGTCACTCGCCACCACCAGCACGCCAAGTGACTGTGCCTCCGTGACCACCATGCGGAGATCGGTATAAGTCAACATGCCGATGAACCGAAGCTCTCCATCGAGCACGGGGAATTCCGTTTGCGTGCTGGCGCCTATGGCCTTGATGATTTGGGGCACCGTTGCCGTTTCGCCGATGACATGCGGGTCGCGGTTGTAGCAGCTCGCTACGTTGAGCCGCTCCAGTAACGCGGTGTCCTGCCCATAGGCGATTTTCTCACCCTTGCGTGCCAACCACTCGGAGTACACCGAGTGTGGGTGAACGCGTTTGGCGGTGATATGGGCGATGGCGACGGCCAGCATGAGCGGTAGGATGAGGTCGTAGTCATTTGTCATCTCGAACACGATCATGATCGCGGTGAGGGGGGCGTGGGTCGCGCCACCCACGAACGCCGCCATGCCGACCAGGGCAAACGCCTCGGGTACGATGGTAAAGCCGGGCAACACGCCCGAGGCTGCCGCCGCCAAGCCGCCGCCAAGCGTAGCCCCGATGAACAGTGCCGGGGTGAAGACCCCTCCCGCGCGGGTGGCGGCCAGCGTCACCGATGTGGCCGCCAGCTTGGCGAACGCGAGCCCGACGAGGAAATACGCCGGTCGCGTTCCGATGATGGTCATGTTGAGCGTCTCGTGTCCCTTTCCCCACAGGTCCGCGCGAAAGACGATGTTGAGCGTCGCCACCACCACGGCGGCGATGACAACCTGCGCCCAGGGGGTACCGAGCCGGGCGAAGGCGCGCTGCGTGCCGTGGACGCTCTTGGTGTAGAACACGGCCACGAGGCCCATGATGATGCCGAGAATCGCGTACAGCACCAACTCCCCGGCCGATCCGATGCCGTACTGCTCGGGGATCTCGATGACCGGGGTGTTCCCGAACGCCGCGCGTGTCACGGCCGCGGCAATCACGCTGGCCACGAGGATGGGAGGAAACGCGCTGACGCCGAACGTGCCGAGGACCTTTTCCAGTGAGAAGAACACGCCGGCGATGGGCGCGTTGAACGCCGCGGAAATGCCCGCTGCCGCGCCGCATGCCACGAGCACCTTCAGCCGTCCCGGGCCCGAGCGAAAGAGCCGGCCGATGCGCGACCCGAGTGCGGCACCGGCTACGGCGACCGGTCCCTCTGCGCCAACGCTGCCGCCCGCTCCGATCGCGACGGCGGCGCTGGCGGTCTTCGCGGCCACGGGGAACGAGTGGATGATGCCACCCCGCTTCACCACGGCGAGCGCGACGTCGGGGATGTTCTCGCCATCGGAGTCGCGGGCGCCGAAAACGACGATCCCGCGCGCCAGGGCGAGCCCGGCGAGCACCACCAGCGCGAGGGAAAGGCTGCCAAATCCCGTGAGGGTCCCAGCCGCCGATAGCGCGACTTTCTGCGACAGGTCGATGAGGCTGTAGAACACGATCACGGCGAGCCCCACGGCTCCGCCGATGACCACGGCGAACCCAATCAGCAGCGTGCTCTCGTCGATGCCGAGGCCCGGGATTCTTCGGATGAGTTTCTGGCCGCGATCGCTCAACTGGGCGCCGATGGCCCTGAGCCAGGCGCGGAACCGCGAGGAATGAGGCATGTCGGGGCGGAAGGTACAGCCGTCGGCGGCCAGCGACCAGCGGCCGGCTTGCGGCTGCGATATTCACCTTCAGCTCCGGCCGCCGTGGGTCCAGCCGTTTTCAGAAGACCGCGGATAACGCGGAAGACGCGGGTGAACGCGGATCAAACAATTGTCTTGTTGGGGTGTGGGGGTGGGATCCGCTGTTGTCCGCCCCAGTCAGCGTCATCCGCGGTTTCCCAATGGCTGTTCGGATGTGGAGCGCCGGACGCTGAAAGGTGATGGCTGAGAGCTGATGGCTGACCGCTGGTCGCTGGCAGCTGGCAGCGGTGGGTGGGGCGGCAGCGGGATCAGGGCTGGCATTCTGGGCTGGGGGTGGCGAGTGTTAGACGCATCTACGAGGATGAATCCGACACCGAGCACCACGGCCGCGGCCGACGTCGACTGGAATGCCATGCTGGCTCCCTACAAGGAGCCGAGCTTGTGGCGCAGCGTGTACCAGCTGGTCAACACCGCCACGCCGTTCTTTGTGATGTGGTACATCATGTTCCGGACGTTGGACCGCGGGTATT
>JADFPO010000089.1 GCA_022562295.1 Gemmatimonadota bacterium | reverse complement strand
CGTTCTCGAGGGCGACGAGATCTTCGTGGCAACGGGGCGGCGGGCCAACACCGACGGCCTCGGGTTGGAAGAGATCGGTGTCCGGCTGGATCGTGGGGCGGTGAAGGTGGACGCCGCGTTGCGCTCGAACGTGAAGGGTATCTGGGCGGCAGGCGACGTGACTGGCGGATTGCAGTTCACGCACGTCGCGGAGTACCAGTCGAAGCTCGTCCTGCGTAACGCGATTTTTCCGTTCCCGCGCAAGGCGAACTACACGATGGTGCCCTGGGTGACATACACCGATCCGGAAGTGGCGCGCGTGGGTCTGACGGAGTTGGAGGCGCAGGAGCGGTTTGACGGAGTGAAGACGTACCGCTACGAATTCGCCGATCTCGATCGTGCCATCGTCGACGGACACACGGAGGGGTTCATCAAGATCGTGACGCGCAAGAACGGACGAATCGTCGGAGCAACGGTCCTCGCGTCCGGCGCGGGCGATCTGATCTTGCCCGTGGTCATGGCGATGAACGGGCGTATGAAGATCTCGCAACTGTCGCATATCGTGTATCCCTATCCCACCATGGTCGAGGGCGTGAAACGGACGGCGGACAGCTACTATCGAGAGCAGTTTGCGGGGAGAACGGGGGAGTGGCTCAGGAAAGTGGTGCGATGGCTCAAGTGAGCCGATGGGGTTCCGTTGCGAAGCTCGCATCCTTGGGCGTTGTTCTCGTTGCGGGGTGGCTCATCGCACGCGGGACGCCGGTGGGAGCGTACGTGTCGCTCGACGGCCTCATGGAGGGTCGCAACGCCTTGAGCAACTCGCCGTGGGCGCCGCTGATCTTCGTGGTCATCTACGCTTCGGCAACGGCATTCGCGCTGCCGGGGTCCGTCCTCACGATTGCTGGGGGTGCCATTTTTGGTTTTTGGTGGGGGGCGCTCTTCAATTCCATTGGGGCCAACATCGGGGCCAATGCGGCGTTCTGGCTCGCGCGAACTTTGGGGCGTGATGGGGCCGTCATGGTCGGCACGTCAACGCTGTCCCGGTGGCTGGGTGAGGAGGGTGTTCGGTGGGGGGAGAGGTTGGGACGCGCAACCGAACGGCATGGGTTCATGGGCCTCCTCGTCTTGCGACTGGTGCCGTTGGTTCCGTTTAACGGACTGAATTTTGGCTCGGGCTTCACCCGGCTCCGCTGGTTCGATTACGCGTTCGCGACCGTGGTGGGCATCCTTCCGGGCACCTTGGTGTATACGTTCTTCGCGGATGCTCTGGTTCTCGGCTCGACCGAGGCGAGCGCCGAGGCTCGCCTGCGGCTGTGGATTGCCGCAGGCCTGCTCCTGGCACTCAGTTCCATCCCGCTGATTGCTCGTAGATTCGGTTTCAAATTGCCATCACATTCGTCGGCCGAAGGATCTCAATGAAATCGCCAATCTTGCTAGCTGTTGTTGTTGCGTTCACACCCGTCCCGTCCCCCGCGCAGGATCTGCCGGACCACTCGACGTTTGCGGCTGTCTTGAGCGCCCATCTGCACAACTCATTGGTTGATTACGCCGCTATCCAAGCCGACAGAACCGGGCTGGATCACTACATCGACGAGCTCGAGTCCGCTTCCGCTACGGCGGTGAGCTCCGCTTCGCGCAACACGCAACTGGCGTTTTGGATCAATGCCTATAACGCCTGTACCATGCGCCTCATAGTCGATCATTACCCTATCGAGAGGCGGACAGGCCTCGGGTCCATCGTGAACCGCGTTCGCGGTATGCCGGCAAATTCCATTCGACAGATTCCGGACACGTTTGCCCACGAGTTCTGCCCGGTTGCTGGCAAGGAGCGTTCCCTCGACGAGATCGAGCATGAAATCATCCGGCCGATGGGAGAGCCGCGCATTCATTTCGCCGTGAACTGCGCCGCGCGCTCGTGTCCTGTACTGGCCGCGGCGCCATACACCGGAGAGCACCTCGACGCACAACTCGACGCGGCCGTGGCGAGGTTGGTGGCCAACCCGGCGCACTACTCGCTGGAGCGTAAGGGGCGCCCCGTCGTGCATTTGAACAAGGTGCTCGACTGGTACAAGGATGATTTCGGTGGAGAGGAGGGGGTCCTTTCGTTCCTACTTCCGTACCTTCCCGAAAGCGACCGTGAGTACATCGAGAGCAATGAGCGGACTCGCCTGGAGTTCGAGCGTTACGACTGGACGCTGAACGACACCGCGGTGTTCGGGACCCACCGGTAACCGTGCCTACCGTTGGCGTCGTTATTCCGACGCTCAACGAGGAGGCAAATCTTCCAGATCTTCTCGCGGATCTTCGCCGCGTGGCATTGCCGCTCGAGGTCGTTGTCGCGGATGGGGGCTCGCGGGACGACACGATCATGATCGCGCGGTCGGCGGGAGCCGATGTTGTGAGCGTCCCGAGAGGCCGCGCGGTGCAGATGAACGCCGGAGCCGCTGCGTGCTCGACCGAGTGGCTCTGTTTCTTGCACGCCGATGTACGCTTGCCCGACAGCGCCCGACACCAACTCGAACAAACCGTGAGGGATGCCCGTTCCGACGCGGCGGTGTGGCGTCTCGCCATCGACGCCGACGGGTGGTGGTTCCGTGTGCTGGAGCGGGGTGCGTTGGTGCGCGATCGGGTCGGCGGACTTCCCTATGGGGATCAGGGGGTCTTGGTACGACGACGACTCTTCGAGCGCGTGGGCGGGTATCCCGACCTTCCCCTGATGGAAGACGTGGCGTTCGTACGCGCACTACGTCGGCACGCGCGGCTCACGCGACTGTCGGCGCCAATTGTAGTTTCGGCGCGAAGGTGGACGGCCGAAGGCCCGCTGCGCGCGTTCTTGCGCAACACCCTGCTGCTGGGGGCGTACCTGGCGGGCGTTTCCCCCCACCGACTGGTGCGATGGTACCCACCACATCGAGTCTGACTTCCGTCATCCTCTTGGCGCGCGCCCCGCGTCTGGGTCGTGTGAAGACGCGCCTTGCCGCGGATGTTGGGGATCAGCGCGCCCTCCATATCTATCGCCGATTGGGGTCGCGCGTGGTGCGCCAGATCGCGCCCGTCGCGTCGATCACGGTGTGGTTCGATCCGCCGGATGCGCTCGATGAGATGCGCGCGTGGCTCGGTGAGTGTACCTATCGTCCGCAGCCGGAGGGCGACTTGGGAGTTCGGCTCGCCCACGCGTTTGCCGAGCACTTCGCAAACGACCCCGGCGAGCCGGCGGTCGCGATCGGGACCGACGCACCGGGAGTTGACGCCGGTGTGATCGCGGAGGCGTCTCGCGCGCTGTGCGACGCGGAAGTCGTGATCGGGCCGGCCTCGGACGGGGGATATTACCTCATCGGACTCGCACGATTTCACGACAACTTGTTCGTGGGGATTCCTTGGGGTACGGAGCGTGTTTTCGAAACGACGGCGGCCGCGAGCGAGGCCGTCGGGGCGGAGACCGTGATTTTACGTGAGCTTCGGGACGTCGATCGAGCCGCCGATTTACCGGTGCTCGACGAGCGATCCCCTTGACCGGTCGCTAAGGAGGTACAATATTCGCCGGTCTTCCATTTATTCGTTGCCCAGCCAAGGACGAAGTCGATGACGTGGAGAGTACTCGACGCGAATGATGAAGTATGGTTCGTGATGGCTGCAGCCGAACGGCGTCCGGACGCGGAGCAATGGCAGCTCACGCTTCGCTTCCGTTGCAAGGACCGACGTGATCGCAACCCGTTTTGGGTTCAGTACCCCTTGGAGTCGACTTCTAAGTCTTCCCTTTTTGCGCTCGCCGACCGCATCGCTGACGACGAGCTCAGGCAGGTTATCGCCGAACACCAGGTATAACCTGCTTCGCTCACCCTAAATATGCCGATAACCTCCGTCAAAGACCTGCGCCGTATAGCTGAAGCGGTAGATCAACTGCGGGAACGAACCGTCCAGGATGTCAATATCCGATCGGACTGCCGGCAATTGCGTATTGTGCTCGACGACGGCCGGATCCTTCTGATCACCATTCTGACGGACGAGGGTGGTCTGCCTCGTTTGGATGTAGACGTGTTGAGCGTCCCGCAAGAGCGGGGTCGCCATCAGCTCGAGGTGAGGTTCGAACCCGAGACGTAGGTTCTCCGCTCGAGTGTGCGCTCGGTCACCGTGATAGGGATGGGAGAATGGAACATTAGGGGGTTATGGCATTGGCTTACGTGAACCGCTCAACGCCGTGTGTCAGCCGCAAATGGGGCACCGGCCCAGTGTGCCGGCGCCCGGGCGTCGCGTTGCTGCTCGTTATCGGCGTAGGGGCCTGCGCTGTGGGCGGGCAGATGGGTGGCGAAGCGGCGATGCAGCCGGCGGGTGTAGCGGCCGGCCAGATTCCGACGCCGCCCATCGCCGCGGATGATTCGGCGGCAGATGAGGCCGCGCTGTTCGCGCTGCACGAGTTGGAGTTCAAGAGTCTGGCGAAAGGCGGCGACCACGTGCGGGGCGTCGTGACGGCCGTGAGCGCCGGTCGTAGCTCGCTGACGAGGCCCGGTGGTGGCACCGCCAGTGCCGACGCAGGTCACGATATCGACTTCGAATCATTTGCCACTCGGAGGCGCGTGCAGTACTACGTGGATTACTTCGTAGGGCCCTCACGTGACCGTTTCAACATTTGGCTCGGGCGCCAAACCAGATACGAGGGCATGATCCATGAGGTGTTCCAGCGTTACGGTCTGCCCGAGGATTTGTCGTACCTCGCTCTGATCGAAAGTGGGTACTCAAACACGGCTGTTTCTCGAGCAAGAGCGGTCGGTATGTGGCAGTTCATCAGAAGTACGGGCCGAACGTACGGACTCCGTATCGACAGTTGGGTCGACGAGCGGCGCGATCCGTTCAAGGCGACCGATGCGGCAGCGCGTCACCTGGTCGACTTGAAACAACAATTCGGCTCGTGGTACCTCGCCGCGGCGGCGTATAACGGAGGGGCCACCAGAGTCGCCCGCGGGATTGAGCGGCTCCCTACCGGTGAATTGTCGGACGAAACCTTCTTCGACCTTGCGGATCGCCGCTACCTTCGCCGCGAGACGCGGGACTACGTGCCCAAGCTGATCGCGGCGAGGATCGTGGCGATGGATCACGCGGCTCATGGCTTCACCAGCGTGCCCGTGCTATCTCCTCTCGTTTTCGACGAATTCACAGTGTCCAGCCAAACCGGCCTCGACGTTATCGCCTCGTTGGCAGATACCAATGCGATGGCGCTGAGAGAATTGAACCCGCAGTTCCATCGGGGTGTCACGCCGCCCGACGAGGTGGTCACCGTGAGAGTCCCCCGAGGTACCGGAAAACTCGTCGCGCAGCGGTACGCCGAATTGCCGCCCTCGGAACGAGTGAACTTTCTCGAGCACGTGGTGAGGAGGGGGGAAACGCTCGGAGAAATCTCTGCCAGCTACGGTATTTCCCTCCGGTACGTTCGTGAGGCGAACCCAAACGTCCGTCCCAGACGGATGCGCATAGGCCAGCGTCTCATGATTCCACTCAGCCAAGCCGCCCGCACGCGCCGGGCGCCTCGGCCAAGGCCGACCCGGGCCCGCGCGGTTGCCGTCGCGCCGAACGGGTATCACACGGTGCGCCCCGGCGACACGCTGTGGGGCGTGTCGCAGCGCTACGGAGTGCTGCTGAGAGAATTGAGAAGGTGGAACGAAATCGCTGAGGGAGATACGCTACTCAACGTCGGCCAGCGGCTCCGCGTCACTCCCTGAGACCGCTACCGCTCGTTGGCCCCCGCCCCCACCCGCGAAGGAGGACGGTATCCCTCCAACACCGCGGACGCATACCCGTTGCGCGGATCCAGTCCCCCGTCGATGAGCGTCTGCAACCGCGTCGGTCCGCGATTGTAGGCAAGCAGTGCCAGCGAGAGATCGCCGGCATACTTGTCCATCATCGCTCGTAGATAGCGAAACCCGATCCGCAGGTTGATCTCGCTGTCGAACAGATCCTCAGCGGCCAGGTCGGGATCGAAGATTCTCGCCGTTTTCGGCATTACCTGGGCGAGTCCGAACGCGCCAGCGGAACTGATGGCCCGGGGATTGAACCGACTCTCGGCGTACACCACGCGGAACCCCACCTCCGGATCGATCCGCTCCTGTAACGCGATGTCGTAAATCAGGGCTGCGAGCTCCACGTCGACATCGAACCGCGCCGAATACTCGAGCAGTTTCCGTGCGCGCCGGCCCTCGAATTCCGCCAGGTCGTCCGTTACCTCGGCCACCGCTTCCTTCCCGTCCCCGAAGTTCAAGGTCGCCAGCGACATCGCGCCGGAAAATATCATCGGTGCGTCCTGCTCCGTCCGCCGCGCCGCTCCCAAAACACCGGCTAGGACGATGCAGACGAAGAGGATCGCGACGCCTCGCGCCGTCAGCTGCTGCGTGGCCGATAATCGCGACCACCCCGCAGTCATTCCTTGGTCAAAATCGCCTGTCATATTCATCAAACCTCCTCTACGAGGTGGTTAATATTCGGCCCGCTTCCAGTCACCTTTGGCACCCCCGGTTTTCTCGAGGAGGCGGACATCGTGGATCTCCATGTCATGACCCGCGGCCTTGACCATGTCGTACACCGTGAGCAGGGCCACCGATACCGCGGTCAACGCTTCCATCTCCACGCCGGTACGCCCGACGCTGCTGGCGGACGCCACCACCCTTACGCCCGGAAGGTCCGGGGCGAGGGAGGCGGTCACCTCGACGTGGTCGAGCCCGATCGGGTGACACAGGGGGATCAAATCCGCGGTGCGTTTCGCCCCGGTGGTGCCCGCGAGTTCCGCAGTGGTCAGAACATCACCCTTGGGGTTGAGGTTCCCCGCCACCGCTTCGTATGCCTCTTCAGACATACGAATACATCCCTCCGCTACCGCCCTACGGGCCGTTTCCGGTTTTGCGCCCACGTCAACCATCCGTGGACGACCTGCCTCGTCGATGTGGGACAGCTTCATAAGACTGCCGCCATGTCAGAAGCCAATACGGCAAGGCCCACCTGAGGATTCAGGTTTCGCTGAGTCTCCACTCGATGTTTCTGCACGAGTCGAATCGCCTCCAGGTAATTGTCGGCACCCGAGGCGCCGTCTTGGAGGATGCCTTGCAGTTTCGACCGAAGCTGCACGGCCAACTGGTCCAACAGGGCCGTGTGAGCTCCCCGTGCCCCCCAGGGCTGCTGCATCAGCGCCTCTCCGGCCCAAGCCAGGGGGCCATCCTCAACCGCCTTGAGAAACCGCGCAGCCGCCCGCGTTGCGGGATCGCCGCTGCCCGCCGCCGCTAGTGCGCGTCCCACCGAACCCTCTGCCCCCTCCGCGATGCGGCGGGCCTTGTCCGCCGGCGTGTTGACCTGCTCGATCAAGAAGCGTTCGACTTCGCTGTCCCGCAGCCTGCCGACGCGGACCGCGACGAGGCGAGACCTTATCGTCGGGAGCAGCGCCTCCGGCACCGAGGAAGTCAGGATCAGAAACGTGTCCTTCGGTGGTTCCTCCAACACCTTCAGCAGCGTGTTGGCGGCCTCCAGACTGGATTCCTGGGCCACCAAGCGGTCGGCGTCTCCCACGATCACAACCTTGCGCCGAGCCTGGAACGGCGTCATGCCCACCTTTTTGCGCAATATGCGTGCCGAGGCGATGGAATGGCTCGCTCTGCCGTCCAGGGGTCCGTAGATCGGGCTTTCCCGGCGCTCCGCCATGATCTCGCCGAGGGCGGTCTCGCTTTCCTCGATCTGCTTATCCGGGCCGCTACTCTTTCCCGACGGTACGATGGGGACCAGCCAGTGCAGGTCCGGGTGCGCCAGCCGCCTCACCTGGCGCGCCGCCGGGCAGTCCCCGCCGCACGGCCCTTCCTCCGGGCACAGAAGTGCCTCGGCGAGTGCCAAGGCGACCCGTTGTTTGCCCACTCCCGCCGGGCCGCTCAGCAATAGCGCTTGCGGAAACCGGCCGGAGGCAAGAGCGCCCACCAGCCGGTTCATCAGCGATTCGTGACCGTACAAATCGTGTAGACTCATTGCCTGAAATCTAGAGTGGACCTTTAGGATCCGGTACTGGTACGCTGTAAACGCTTATTTACCAAGATGTTACGTTCTTAGTGAGTGGTGACGCCACGGGCTCTCCGTTTTGTGAGTGGACACTCTCACTACATAGTTAAATGAGCGACTGGTCACATTTGTTCCATGGCGCGGACGCAGCAACCGCAAACAAGCACGGGCGGTGGGGGCAATGGGGAGTGAGTCGATGGTCGGCATCGGCCACCAGGTTGTGTCAGGCAGATTGAGGGGACGGCGTCGGCGCCAAGAATCGCTTTGTTTGCCGGACCCTCGCCGCCAAGGCTCCCTTGGTTTTCGGGGTCGGGTTAGTTGCGCTCCGGCTTCCGCCTCCGCCCCCGCCCCCGCCCCCGCCCTCGCCACACCTTCCACCGATCCTCCACTTGGTCACCCCGCACCACGTGCATCTCGTCGAAATGGGCCACCGTCAAACACGAGTGATTTGGCAGAATGCGCAGACGCTCGCCGATGGGGAACGCCCGGTTCACCCGACCGTGCTCTTGGCTGAGGGACACCACGCGGGTTTCCCGGTTCAGGGCACCCGATGCGTAGTCCTCATAGATCTCACCCATCGTTGGCGGGTGGGGGCTGCCTGGCCCCGGATCCTTGGACAGGGCAAGCGCTCCCGCATCGACGATGGAATGCTCTCCCCCCGCCGGCGAGGACACCACGCTGGCAATCACGGATACAGCGCAGTCGGCCGGTGTGCACGACCCGAGCACCGCTTGGGAGTAGTCGAACAAGGCATAGTTGCCCGGGCGGACTTCAGTCACCCCCGACAGGTCTCTTGCGGCGCGCATCGCCGGCGTGGAACCGACGCTTACGCCCGGCACGTCGATATTATGGTCGCGCAAGCGTGCGGCGAATTCGACCATGGTGGCGCGTTCGGATTCGGCGACGATTGCCGCCGCGTCCGCCGAAGCCACATGGTAGGCGTGGCCGGAGTGCGACAAGATCCCGTCCAATGACAACGTGCCGGAGTCGACCACTGTACGCGCCAACTCGACCGCGCCGTCGGAGCGCGGATCGACCCCTGCGCGATGGTAGCCACTGTCGACTTTGATCCACACGTGGAGTGGCGCTCCGGTCTGGGCCAACGCGTCGATCGCGGCACGGGAATCGACGACGACTCCCAGACGGATCCGTTGCGCCAGCTTCACGGCCTCGGGAATCCGACTGAGCGGCACGGGGAAGGCCCAGGTGATGTCGTCGAATCCGTGATCCGCAAACACGCGGGCTTCGTACAGCGTCGAGACCGTGATGCCGCTCGCCCCCAGCTCGCGTTGCCTCCGGCCGATCTCTACGCATTTGTGGGTCTTCATGTGCGGGCGTAGGGCAACCCCGAGTTCGCTCGCCCGATCGGCCATCCAACGGAGGTTGGTCTCCAATCGGTCGAGATCGAGAATGAGTGCGGGAGTTGGGATGTCGTGGATGTTCATTGATTGGGTGGTAGGGGATGGGGGATAGGGGATGGGGGATAGAAGGTTAGGGGGTCAGGCGGGCTGGCTGCGGCGCCGCCGCAGGCTGCGTTTGAGGCCGGAGAGCATCCGTCCCACTTCGGCCGTTCCTACGAGCACTTCGTCAAGGCGCGGCTCGTCCACAAATTCCAAACGGTTTGCGATCCAGAGCTGCGTTTCCAACTCCTTCAAAGATCCGCTTGCGAACGAAAGATGTCGCAGGTAATCCCCAAGATGATCTCGGCCATTTCCTTCGGCGATGTTCGACGGAATCGACACTGCCGCTCGCCGAATCTGGCCAATAAGACCGTACAACTCCCCCCGCGGGAAAAGTTCGGTTATCCGGTAGCATTGGACCACCAGGTCAACGCCTTTTTGCCACACCTTGAGATCGCGATAATTGCGGACAGCCATCCACGCAACGTAACGCGCGAAGACCGATCTTGATCATCATTCTGTTGCAGTCAAGCACAATTTATCGCGTGCCTCAGAACACCTATCCCCCATCCCCTATCCCCTATCACCTAACAAGATGTAACTCCGTTTGCCGCCGCAGTATCCAGCGCCGCTCGCCTTCGGCCGTCACTTCCGCTTCCTCTTCCTGCATCATGCGCACGGGTTGGTCGCCCCATTCCGGGATGGGCGTCGTGACCTGCAGCTCGGTGGAAAACCACATGTTCGCCAGCACGGGCACGTCGCCGCGTCCCGGCACGCCGTCCTGTCTGTCCCATAGCCCGATGAGGGGCCCGGCGCCGTGGCCATGGTCGCCGATCGGATGGGTGTACATGGTGCCGTTCAGACCTGCGGCCTGCATTTTCGCCAGGACGGATTCGAGCACCTCGTTTCCCGTCCGGCCTACCCGCATTTCCTCCAGCAGGATATCCTGCAACCGGTTGCTGTTCAGCAATGCTCGTCTGAGCCCTTCCGGGGCATCCGTCTCTCCTTCCCGCAGTACGTACGCCATGTGCTGGGTGTCGGTGGCAAGGCCGAGTGCCACGATCCCGAAATCGCAGTGGAGCACGTCGCCGGGGAGGATCGCGGGGTCGTCAGGTTCACCCTCACGCCGTTGAATCTCGACCGAGGGGTGAAACCAACTCCCGAGTCCGAGGTCGTTGACGCGCTGTCGCATCCACCAGGCCACGTCGTCGGGGGTCGTGACGCCGGGTGTTATGACTTGGCGGGAAAACGCGGTGGAAATAATGTCGTGTACCAGCACGGTCATCTTGCGGTAGACCTGCGTCATGCTCGGCACGCGCATCGCGAGGTAGTCGATGGCGAGTCGGGGCTCGCGCACCACGCGACTCGCGAGTTCCGGGCCCAACGCCGCCTCCATCTGTTCCCACTCTCCGGCCGCCAATCCGTCGGCGAAATTGTGTGCGAGCGCTATGTTGACCGCGATGCGGCGCGGATTCCGCTCCCGCACCACTCGTGCTAACAGGTTCCACTGGTCGGGTCCCCACAGCTCACGGGGCCGCCCGTCGGGCGCTGCTTCGGTGTCGCGGATGGATTCGTAGAGCCCGCCCTGCGAGGTACCGCCCAGCGCAAGGCGTTCAACACCCTGCTCGGTTCCCCGATCGAAGAACACGTAGATGGTCCGCCGCCGTGCGGCGAGCGTCGTCGGAGAGACGAGCGCGCGGAAGACTGGGTCCTCATTGTACTCGCGCATGGGGATGACCCACATGTCCACGCCATGTTCCCGCATCACTTGCGGTAGGTTGACATCGAGTCGTTCGGCGAGCCATTGCTGGCGTATCTCCGCTTGCTCGTGCAGCGTCCCGAACGGGCGGTTGGGGTTGAAATGCTGCGCGTCAAGAGCGCCGGCGCTGAGCGTGAGGATGGCGGCTGCGGCGAATATTCGGGTCATTTGACGAGTACTCCGTTTCATATGTTTCGTAACGTTTTCTTTTGACAGGATAGACGGGATATGGTCATGTGAATTACGGTAGACGACAACCTGTCGAAGGTGTTGACGGTGGAATAGGAAGAACCGCCTGAGAAGATCATCCTGTCATCCCGTCAAAATGAGCGTTGCTCCCTTCTCATATTTCGTTGTATTTCTGAAAACGTGGACTAGTCTCCGGAGTCGGTCAAGGACGGAGTCGGCGCGTCGGCGCCGTAAAAGTAAACGCGTTCCCCACTGAACTTGCGACGGTCGCTGTCCCACGGGAAAAAGATGGTAACGGTGAATCGAACCGGCTTGCCGGTAGCGGGCAGGTCGAGCCAATCGGCCGTGTGGGTTCCCGTCGCTTCGGCTTCTTCCCAGACGCCCTGGGGGCCGATCACGATGTTGGTGAGAGCGAAATCGATATCGGGAAATGCACCGAGGAGTCCGGCGTAAAATTGGGTGGCGCCCTCGTGGCCCTCCCACCGGTGTCCCGTTTGTGGAAGTTCGTACACGCAGTCTGGGGTCAACGTCGCCATGAGACCCGGAATGTCGCGATTGTCCTCGGCGATCGAGTGAGCCTTCCACAAATCGCGGATTTCGCTGTACGACTCCGGCGTCATGTCTCGGCGGAGTAGCTCGAGTACCTTGTCGTGACTCATGCTTCCCCCCCCCAACTCTGGTTCGCACTCCGGGAAATGATGCCACCGCAAGGCATTTTGGGCCATAGAGATGTACCGCCTCGCGCCACCGCCCCCGGGTGTCAGGTGTGAGGTGTCGGTCTCAGCCACGAGCTACGAGCTGGGGTGAGCGCCTTCGTCAAGGCGCATCGCGAAGCACAGAGCGAGCGTTTATCAACGCTCGAACAACCGACGACGGCTCCGCTCCCTTCCCCCGGATCCCTGACTCTCGAGACCAAACCCTGACACCTGACACCTGCAACCCGACACCTGTCCCCTGACACCCGTCCCCTGACACCTAATCTCCGATCTCCGTGACTAACTTAAGCCGGCAGGGCTTACATCAGCGAGGTCGAAGGGCATGCCGCAAGACGGTTACGAGTTGGAGTGGTCCGGTGAAGAGATGCGCGCGGTCGTCGACCGCGTGATGCGTCGGGTCGCCGAGCACATCGATACGCTGCCCCAACAACCGGCGTCCAACAGCGAAGAAGGCGCGCGGGTTGCACGGGAGCTGGCCGAAAAACTCCCCGAGAACGGCCAGCCGCTCGACGACGTGCTCAACACCGTGTTCGATGAGGCGGCGCCGATTTCCTACAACACGGCCGGCCCTGGATACCTGGCGTACATCCCCGGCGGTGGCGTGCCGGCATCGGCGGTGGCGTCGCTCATTGCCGATGCCGTCAATCGGTACGTGGGTGTCTGGCTCGCGGCGCCCGGCTTCGTGCAGCTCGAGGTGAACGTCGTTCGTTGGTTCTGCGAAATCATCGGGTATCCGGCGAGCGCCGGGGGCATTCTCACCACCGGTGGGTCGTTGGCCAACTTCACCGCGGTCGTGACCGCGAGACGTGAGCGGATGCCCGAGAACTTTCTGCGCGGAACGGTCTACACTTCCGATCAGACCCACCACTCGGTGGTCAAAGCGGCGATGCTCGCCGGCCTCCCGGAACGAAACGTCCGTGCGGTGCCCAGCAACGACCGCTACCAGGTGCGGCTGGAAGACATGGCCCAGCGTATGCAACGCGACCGAGCGGAGGGTCTGGAACCGTTCATGGTGGTCGGCAACGCGGGGACCACGAACACGGGAGCGGTCGATGATCTGGAGGGGCTCGCGGATCTGGCCGTCCAGGAAGGCGTGTGGCTTCATATCGACGCCGCCTACGGCGGCTTCTTCATGCTGACCGAGCGAGGCCGGCGCGTGTTGCGCGGTATCGAACGAGCCGATTCCGTCACGCTCGATCCCCACAAGGGATTGTTCCTGCCGTACGGCAACGGATCGCTGCTGCTGCGGGACCCGCAGGCCCTCCGCCGCGCACACAGCACCTTCTCCGATTACATGCCACCCATGCAGGACGACTGGGATCTGGTGGATTTTTGCCAGCTGTCGCCCGAGCTTTCGCGCGGCTTCCGAGGCCTTCGCGCGTGGCTCCCGATCAAGTTGCATGGGATCGCGGCTTTTCGACGCTCCCTGGACGAAAAACTCGATCTCACCGAGTGGGCCGCCGGGGAGCTGCGCGCGATCCCGGGGATGCAGATTCTGGCCGAGCCGCAACTCTCGCTCGTGGTGTTCCGGCTGGCTCCCCCGGATCGCGGCGAGGACGAGTTGAACGATCTGAACCGCCGGCTGCTCGAGGGCATCAACCGGCGCAAGAACGTCTACCTCACCGCCACGACGCTCGAAGATCGATTCGCCCTTCGCATCTGCGTGCTCTCCTTCCGCACCCACCGCGACCGCATGGAGCAATGCATCGCGGACATTCGCCACGCCGTCGCCGAGGTGACCGCGGCCCAATAGGCCGCCGAAAAAGTGCCGCGTATTGCGCGTTGGTTCGAGCGTTAGGAAACGCTCGCTCGGCAGTGCAGTGCGCCTTGACCAAGGCGCCCAACCTGCTATGGCGTGCTCATTAGCACGCAACCGCGATAGCGGCCGAGCGCGGGTTTGTTAACCCGCGAACCCTCGGCGGTCCACGCAAGCCCCCGGTAGAGCACGCTATCTACGGACGAATTCTAGCAGGCGTCTTTTGGTCAGAAAGGGGCCACCGAGCAGACACCGAGGCGACATAAGGTCATGGTCTCGGCGACAAAGCGAGATGGTGGCGGTGTTCATGTCATTTCGGCAGTAAATATCGCGAGCGAGAACAATATCATGTCATAATGGCGCTAAAACTTGGCATTGCTGTTGCATTGTCTTGGGGTGTGCAACTGGTGGCGAGGTGCCGCCGTGAGACAGTGATCAATATTCAGGAGGATTGAGATGTTACCAGTACTGAGGCGGAACCGGACAATCCCCGCCGAGTGGGATTTCTTTAGCGTCGGTCGCGAGTTCGACCGGCTACTCGGTAATGTGGGGAGCGCGTTCCCGACGGGTTGGTCTCCGTCGGTGGACGTACGGGAAAGCGACGACGAGTTCCTCGTGAGCGCTGAACTGCCCGGCCTCAAGGCGGACGATGTCGAGGTTACCATTGAAGACGGCGTCCTGTCGTTGACTGGGGAGAAGAAAGAGGTGATCGAGGAAGGGGGGGGAAAGAACGGCTCAGGCCGGCACGTCGTCGAGCGACGCTACGGCCGGTTCGTGCGGAAGTTCAGCCTGCCGCGAGAGGTCAACGCCGGTAAGGTGACCGCGAAGTTCGCCGATGGCGTACTCGAGGTGGCGTTGCCGAAG
>JADFPO010000088.1 GCA_022562295.1 Gemmatimonadota bacterium | reverse complement strand
CCACCCGGCTGGTTGGGATCTCCCTCGAGCTGAAGCCTGAGCCCCATCTCCACCGTGGAGATCCCGCGCGCATCCGCCAGGTCCCGAAGTGTCTTGCCTACGAACTGTCGGTCAGGGTGGTCGAGGATCAGGATGTTTTCCGCGCCGCCGCGGCGGAGCATCTCGTGTTCGACATCCATCCGAATCATCGCGGCGCTGTCGGGGTCCTGCAGAAGACGGCGGAGCGTGGCGGCGTAGTCCGGCTCTTGGTCCTGGCCCGACTCTTCCTGTGCGAGACGACGTACCCAGGGCGGGATGAGAACGGTCCGCCCATCGCTTCCGGTGGTGTTGTAGGAGTACGCGTCCGCCCAGATGTTCACGCCCCGATCCCGCGCCCGCTGGATGAGCTGGATCAACGCGTGGCTGGAGCCCCAGAAGTTGGCGCCGCGCGCCTTGATGTGAGTCTGTACGGATGGCACCCCCGTTCGTTCGGCCACCTCGATCGTCTCCACCACGGCGTCCAGCATCGTCGGTGCGCCCGGCTCGTCCTGACTGGGCCACCACCACATCGGCTCGGCCCCGGAACTCCGCTCGTGGACGATGTAGAAGCCTCCGTACGGCTTGATTTCGCTCACGAGGCTCACGACTTCGTCGGTGGTGGACCAGATCATCGGCGTGTACTCGTGGCCGGCGCTCATGCCATACGCTCCCTCGTCCATCGCCTGGCGCACGAGGCGCTGCATCTCAGCCACCTCGTCTTCGGTGGCCGCCCGCCTGAAGTCATCGCCCATTGCCATACCGCGGACGGTCCCGTGCCCGACCATCATGATCGTGTTGGGCCCGGTGCCTTTGTCCTGGAAGGCGCGGCGTTGCTCTCGGATCGGCCAGGGCGAACGCCCGTCCTGATTCACCACCAGAGTCGTGGCGCCTTGGGCGATCATGTTGGGTGCGGAACGATTCTGGGGATCGTCGTCGGAGAGGCTTCGTCTACCCCCGCCGGCGTGAGAATGCAGGTCGATGAAACCCGGCGTGACGACCTTGCCGGTGACATCGAGGGTTCGGTCGGCGGTGGCGGCGGCAAGCTGGCCCACCGCGACGATTTTCCCGTCGCGCACACCGATGTCTGCGTACACCCACGGATTGCCCGTGCCGTCGATGACGCGGCCGCCGGTGATGAGGAGGTCGAAGTGCTCCTGACCCTGGAGCGGGGCAACGACAAAGGCCATGACGCCGAGGGCGGCGACGATCGAACGATGACGGCGCATGTTGGTCTCCCAGTGGAATCGCGTGTCCGGCTTCAAACTTGGTCGCTTGGCGGGGCCTCCGACAGTGGCGACATGTGGCTCGGGGGAATGATGTGGATCCGAGGTACCGAAGATGCCCCAGGGCTCAGAATCGGTCCGTCCCCGTTCGCGTACGAATGCCACGCGCCGCGTGCTTTCGGTTCTCGGCCCGCCGAGCGTATTTTCTATGTTGGGGCCGGCACCAACAGGAGACGTTCTTTGCCGGTCACCGCGAAGTTTTCAGAGGAATTCTACGAAAGCTCGGCCACGGCGTGGCCGATGAGTTGGTGGACTGGTTCAATACCGTGGACGCTACCTACCGCTCCGACCTTCGGGATCTATTTCAGGGTCAGTTTGCGGCGCTTCGGCACGAAATCGAGCAGCGATTTGCGGCGTTTGACGCTAAGCTAGAGCGGCGCGTTGGTGAACTCCGCTCCGGACTGCGTGAGGAGATGGCCGGGTTGGAGACACGCCTCAGCCACCGGATAGACGGGCTGCGCGTCGACATGCACGGCATGGAAACCCGGCTGATCCGCTGGATGGTCGCGATGTGGGCGGGCACCATCGGTACGATGATCGCTTTGCTACGTCTCTGGCGATAACGCTCTAACCTCCTACTCGAGTTCGGGCCGCTGACGTAACAGCCGCACCAGTCAGGCCGGTTTCGTGGCTCGCACGAACGCGCTCATGAACCGCCCCTCGATCTGAGGCGCCAGCTCGTCGGCATCGAGACCCGCGTTCTCCAGAAACGCGCGGGCGTCCTCGACTTCATAGATTCTGGTCGGTTCGATTTCGGGGTCGATGAATCCCGCTTCGAGCAGCAGCGTCTTGAACTCCGATTCCTCCAGCGCACCCGCGATGCACCCGATCCACAACTCCATGTTCTTGCGCACCTCGGCGGGGACGTCGCCACGCACCACCACATCCGATACGGCGAAACGACCGCCAGGCGATAGAACCCGGAACGCCTCCTTCACGACTTTGCGTTTGTCGCTGGAGAGGTTGATGACGCAGTTGGAGATGATCACGTCGACCGAGTTGTCAGGCAGAGGAATGTTTTCGATCTCACCCTTGAGGAACTCCACGTTCTGAACTCCGGCCTTGCTTTGATTCCTTCTGGCGAGAGCGAGCATTTCGTCGGTCATGTCCAGGCCGTAGGCCTTGCCCGTGGGCCCGACTCGCTTAGCCGATAGCAGCACGTCTATCCCGCCGCCCGATCCCAGATCGAGCACTATCTCTCCCGGGTGCAGCTCCGCCAGCGCGGTCGGATTGCCGCAGCCAAGCGATGCCTTGAGGGCTTCCTCCGGAACGGCTGCCGCGTCTTTGCTGTCGTATAGGTTGCCGGTGATCGGATCGCAATCGCCGGTGCTGCAGCACGCCTGCACCTCCAGACCGGAGGCAACACGGCTTGCGGCCTCCCCATACTTCTCTTTGACGGCGTCCTTGATCGGCAGCTCAGCACCCATGACCTGGTCCTGTATGTAGTTGGTAGTTACAACAGTAATATCTGTGTGTTTGAGGGACAAGCCCCCGCCCCGCTCCCTCCCAAGAAGCTTTCAGCGTCCGACGTTCGACGTCCGAACACCCGACGGGGAACTGCGGATGACGCTGATGGGACGGACAACAGCAGATCCCATCCCCCCCCACCTCCACACCCCAACAAAGTATTTGATCCGTGTTCACCCGCGTCTTCCGCGGTCTCCTGTAAACGGCGGGACCCACAGCGGCCGGAACTGAAGGGGGATGTCTCGTGGTATGCATTTGAGACGCCTGTTTCGGGACGACATCGCTGATTGGCGAGTTTTGACACAGCCTCAGCTGAAAGCGCAGTGGTCTCGTCGGCATCAGCGGAAAATGCTCTTCGGCATATGCATGCTCACCAATACATGCGGAACGTCGACGACCTCGGAGATCTTGAGGTCGCCGGCGAGTGAGATCAGCACGTAGGCGTCCTCACGACTGAGGCCATGCTCGGCTTCGAGGTAGTCGATCATGTACAACGTCGCCTTGCGGGCTGCCTCGTCGATCGTGGTCGCGAACGCGGTCACGGCGTAATAATCGTCGGTCTCGTACTGCGGTTCCTGAATCGCGCGGGTGCCCTTGATGACGTCGAGCTCCAACGTGATGACCATGGGCGATTCGATGGCGGTGCCCGACACCTCACCGTCGCCCTGCGCGGCGTGGGTGTCGCCGATCGAGAAAAGGGCGCCCTCCACGAATACCGGGAAGTACACGGTGGTTCCGGCGGTTAGGTGACGGTTGTCCATGTTCCCGCCGTTGGCACGGGGTGGGATCGTGACGAGCATCGAATCCGTGGCAGGTGCCACGCCCATCACGCCGGCGAATGGGGCCAGCGGAATCGAGATCCGATCGTTGAACCGTGTTTCGGTAGCGCCCTCGGGGATGTCGAACGTCTTGAGGTAGGGGTCGGGGAAGACGTCTGCCAGAAATCCAAACCCCGGCACAATGGCCGTCCATCCCCAGTTTCCCACCTGGATGTCGTGCAGCGTCACCGCCAACACGTCGCCCGGCTCGGCACCCTCGACGTAGACCGGCCCCGTGAGAGGATGTATCGGATCGAAATCGAGCGTTGCCACGGCGCTGACGTCCGACTCGACTGTGAGTTGCCCGTCGGTGGCTTCCTTGGTGTGCATTTCGACCACCGCACCCGAGGCCACCCGCAGCACTGGCGGAATCGCGCTGCTGAAACGGTTGTGTGTGTTCTCGGTCGTGATGACGTGGTCGGGCTCGGGGACCTCGCGACCGTCAGACTGCGGCGTGCAGGAGCTGAACGCACTCATGCCAAGTGATGTGACGGCGGCGATCGACGCGATACGGGGTAGGGAAGTCATCAGTAGTGCTCCGGGGAATGACGAGACGCGGCGATAATACGGCACGTGGCCTGACGAAGCCAGGGGTCCGCGGGTTAGCCACTAACCGTCCTTGATTTCCCTCGTCGCGTTTTTGATACAACGGCTCCCATCCAATATCCCAACTCACTACTCACCACTCTCTACTCACTACTCAAGAACTCCACCGCCTGCCGCACGACCGCCGGATCTCTCACGATTCGCCGATGCCCCAATCCCGATGACGTCACAAGCCGAGCGTTCTGAATGGCACTCACGATGGCCACGCCGTTCTCGTAGGGGACTTCGTGGTCGTCCTCGTCGTGAAACACCAGCAACGGGATAGCGGCGTCGGCCAACATCTTGTCGGTGTCAAGCTCGTCCCACGATATGCCGAGCCGATTTTCCAAACGGCGCTGCATTAATTCGGAGACGTTCGGCGGGAATCCCATCATGGTGGCGATTCGGTGCGTGAGATTCCCGAAACTGACCGGCGCCCCAATCAAAACCATGCGGCGCACTTCAAGTCCGTGCTGCACGGCATACGCCGCCGTGGGCGCTCCAAACGAATGTGCGATGATCCCGTGAATCTGGCCTGCCGTGCGCGCAACCTGCAACGCGGCACCGGTGCAATCGATGATATTCGTCATGACGCCATCCGACTGACCGTGCGCCGGCGCGTCGAACGCGACAACTCGAAAACCGGCGTCGACCAGCGGTTGTACGAACGCGTCGAGATGTACCGCCCGTCCCGACCACCCGTGCATCAGCATCACTACCGGGCCTTTGCCCCAAGACCAGGCTGAGAGCCAGCCGTGTCCATACGGGATGCGAAGTGGCTCCCCATTGGTGAACGACGCCTCGGCCCCGTTGGACCGGTATCGGGACGGTGTCAGTATGAAGTTCTCGAACCACGTAGCCGCTGGACCCGGCGCCAGAGTCCCGAAGAGTCTAAAGGCGGCTTTTCGCACGGCTCTGAGCGCCGAGCTTTGCGATATGGGCTTTGGGCCTTGGGCCTTCGCCGTCCTCGATCGTCCTTGATCGTCTTCGATCGTCTTCGATCGTCCTCCTCCATGCCCGCCTGTCAACGACATAAGGTCTCCTATCGTGCGTTTTGAATGAGGGTCTCGAACGCATTCCGCGCGCGTGTCTCCGCGTGTGGATCGCGCAGCAAGCGGCGCGCGTGGTGATAGCCCAAGAACACTGAGTACAGATCGTACGCGAACTGTTCTGCGTCGGTGTCGTCTCGGAAGTCACCGACCTCGACGGCTCGTTGGGCGGCACGCGCGATGGTGTCGAGCCACTGTCGTTGTTTCTCGACGAGGTAATCGCGCGCGGGTCCTTCCCGATCGTCTAGCTCGACCGCCGCCGCTACGAAGAGGCATCCGCCGCGGGCGCAATGCATCATGCTCCACTGGACCCAGTTCTCGAACAGGGCGCGAACCCGCGGGATGCCCGCCGGCTGCTTCAAGGCCGGGGCGACCACGAGGGCCACGAAGCGGTCTGCAGCCGCCCGGAGTGTCTCCACCTCGAGGTTTTCCTTGGATCCGAAGTGGGCAAACAGCCCGCTCTTGGAAAGCCCCGTCTGAGTGGCCAGCGCGCCGATTGTGACGCCATCGAGCCCGGCCACAGAGGCGAGATCGACCGCTTTTTCGAGGATGGCTTCCCGTGTTCTCGTGCCTTTTCCCATGACAGAAAAAAGCACGAACGTTCGTTTCTGTCAACCAGCGGTCGCCATTTTTCGGCCCAAACTCCTGTGGCTAATTGGGCGGGATGAGTGGCGCCGTTGGTCGATACTGGAAGTGGGTAGTGGGGCAATTTCACTTAGGGAGGACTAAAGAATCGGAGACGCCAGACTCCTCTAGCTCGGCCAGCGACCGTGAATCGCGAACCAGCTCCGGTCGCACGTAGTGCAGCTACGCACACTACTATTGTGTGGTAAGAGCCATCGCAGCGGGCTGTAAGAACACCGGATACCGCCTAATCTCAGGCACAATTCTTGCTGTTCAAGAGGCACATTTCTTGCTGCCATAAACCGTTATGCTGACCACCGGCAGGGTCCTTGGTGCGCGGGAGCGCGGTTTCACGCTGATTGAGCTGCTCATCGTGGTGGTCATTATCGGTCTCCTCGTCGCGATCGCGATTCCGAACTTCTCATCGGTGAAGGAAAAGGCATACGACCGCGCGGCCGTGTCGGACTTGCGAAATGCAATGGTGGCCGCCGAAAGCTATTTCGCCGATAACATGACGTACCCCAGCTCGCCGGAGGAAGCGGGCATTACAACTTCGCCCGGTGTTTCTTTCACGACGTGGTCGCTTGGGGGGGGTGGCACCAGTATCCACATTCACGTCGAGCACGAGAGTTCGACCCATTTGTATCACGTCCGGTACCCGACGGATAACGAGATAGAACAGCGCGACAATTAAGGTTGCGATTGCAAGAATGAGACCCGTAGATTCACTGCATGGCTGAGAAACACTAACCTAATTGAAACGAGACCATTACCCTGGAAGTGTAGGTTCTCGCCTGGCAACGGTACGGCCGGTATCTTTTCGCGCTACGTCCCAACCTTATTCTCAGACATTGCCAGGCTCGCCATGAAAGCTCGACCGATCGTCTTCATCGCTTTCTCTGCAAGCATCACCGCGCTGACAGTTGAAGGCGCGGTGGCTCAGACCGAGAATCCGTCTTCGCCGAACTGGGGGAAATATCACACCACCACCGACGCCTACGCGTTGTTGGAAGGTTGGGCGCGTGCGTACCCCGGGCTCACGAACCTCTACTCGATCGGCGAGACCTTGAAAGGGACGCCTTTGATGGTGTTGGAGATCACGAACAAGGAGACTGGCGACGCCCTCGACAAACCCGGCTATTACTATGACGGCAACATTCACGCCGGCGAACTGACGGGTGGAGAAGTGGCGCTTCACTGGGCGTGGTATTTGTTGAGCAACTATGGGAGCGACCCGCGCGTCACGCGTCTGGTCGATACGCGGACGCTCTACGTCCGTCCGAAATTCAACCCCGACGGCGCCGACATAGCGCTTACGACGCCGAACACGCTCCGCAGCACGCCGCGCCCATACGACCAAGATCTGGACGGCCTGTTGGACGAGGATCCGACCAACGACTTGGACGGTGACGGGTCGATGACACAGATGCGCGTGCCGAATCCCAACGGGTTGTGGAAGATCGACCCGAACGACAGCCGAGTCATGATCCGACGCGGCGATGGCGAGACGGGAGATCACTTCTACGATCTCTACTCCGAGGGCATCGACGACGACGGCGACGGATTCTTCAACGAAGACGGGATCGGCGGCATCGATATGAACCGCAATTTCCCGCGCAACTGGGGGTTGGAGTCAGAGCAGAGTGGTGCGGGGCCGTTTCCGTTGTCGGAGCCGGAGACGCGCGCCACGCTGGATTTCATCCAGACGCACCGCAACATCACCGGTGTCTTCCACGGCCACACCGCCGGCGGGTTTGTCTATCGTCTGCCGTCCACCACGTCGTGGGACAACTTCAACCTCCCAGATCAGAGTCTCATTCAAGAGCTGGCGCGCAAGTACAACACCACGACCGGACAACCGGTGATTCCCAGTTACAGCAACCCGCGGATACACCGCCATGGCACGCTGATCGCGTGGTCGTATTGGGATTTTGGCGTGGTGGGATTCGTGCCCGAGTTTTGGGGTGGGTTCGGACGAGACTATGACGGGGATGGGAACGTCACCAACGCCGAGCGGTTTCGCTGGAACGACGAGGAGCTTGGCGGTGAGGGATTTACCAACTGGGCGCCGTACGATCACCCGCAACTCGGCCGCGTGGAGATCGGCGGTTGGAAGGGCAAGTTCACCCGTCAGAACCCTCCGCCACATCTGCTCAAGGGTGAGGTCGAGCTGTACGTGCCGTGGATGTTGTGGCTCGCCGAGGTGAGTCCGCGGGTCGTCATTCGCGACCTCAGTACCACCAAAGTCGGAGACGACCTCTTCAAGGTGACCGTCGAGATCGAAAACGAGGGATATCTGCCGACCAACATCACGCAACGGGCTTTGAACGTGGATGTGGCGGTTCCGGTCAGAGTTGTCGTGGAGCTGGAGAACGCCGAACTGGTGTCGGGTGCCTCCAGAACGACGCTGGGCCACATCAGCGGCTCGCGCGACACCCAAGGGCGCTCGGGGACCTCGGAGGCGCGGCGCACGGTGGAGTACGTCGTCCGCGCAACGAGCAACCGGGCGCGGATGACGCTCACGATTGTTTCGGAGAAGGGCGGGACGACAAGGAGGGAGATTGCGTTGCGGGACTAAAGATTGGAAATGGGCGATTGATGCGCGGCGGAGTGTCCCCAATGGTCTTTAGGGACAGCCGATGAAACGGAAGAAACGCGGATTCCCGCCACACCCCCACTCAAGAGATTCTAATCCGCGCTTATCGGCGTCGCCTGCATGTATCCGCGTTCCCGGGGCGGGGCGGGGGATCGACCGATGGTGGTGGTGGCCCGCGGCAGATTCGTTCGCCATCGATCCCTGGTTCGATGGGTCTGCGGGCGCTATGCTCCTAGAGAACGCCAACAGGTACATGGGATGAGCAAAGCGATCCTCACTATTTCGGTCATTCTCCACTCAGGTCTCGTTGTCTTTAATCCCGCAACGGCCGCCGCCCAGCAGTCGGGTGCCGACGTTGCCCGCGCTTACCGAGAGTCGCACGAGGCGGAGATCATCGGCGATTTCGCCGAGCTGTTGGCGCTGCCCAACGTGGCGTCGGACTCGGCGGGAATAAACCGCAACGCCATCTATCTGCGGGACGCACTGCGGGCGCTGGGGATCGACGCCGAGTTGCTGCGGTTGGCCGATCAGCCGCGTGTGCCACCGATCGTGTTTGGCGAGATCCGCGTGCCGGGCGCGACGAGGACGCTGGGGGTTTACGTCCACTACGACGGCCAACCGGTGGATTCGAGCAGGTGGACCCATGGCCCATGGCAGCCGACGCTGTACACGAGGGCGATGGAGTCGGGCGGCGTCGCCCGCTCGATGCCGGTGCCAGGCGAACCTGTCGATCCCGAGTGGCGCATCTACGCTCGCTCGGCCGGTGACGATAAGGCGCCCCTCGGCGCATTGCTCCCGGTGTTGACTGCGTTTCGCGAGGCCAACGTCACGCCCACATCCAACATCAAATTTTTCTTCGATGGCGAAGAGGAAGCAGGGTCGCAACATTTGCGGGAGTATCTCGAGTCCAATCGGGATCGGGTGGACGACATCGACATCTGGTTGTTCTTCGACGGTCCGGTGCATCAGAGCGGCCGGCCGCTGCTCACGTTCGGAGTGCGCGGCGTGACGGGCATGGAGGTGACAGTGTACGGTCCCAACCGACCACTGCACAGCGGTCACTACGGAAACTGGGCACCGGTTCCGGGTCAGATGTTGGCCGAGTTATTGGCCACCATGAAGGACGGGGACGGTAACGTGTTGGTCGAGGGTTTCTACGACACCGTCGAGCCCATCGGAGACGCCGAGCGGGAGGCGCTGGCTGCCCTGCCGGATTACGACGAGGAGCTGAAAGAGGAACTGGGTTTGGCGTGGACCGAGGGTGAAGGCCAGTCGCTCGCCGAGCGACTGCTGTTGCCTTCGCTCACCGTGCGGGGTCTCTCGAGCGGCAACGTGGGTCGTCTTGCGCGCAACGTGATTCCGGCGACGGCCACGGCGACGTTGGGAATTCGGCTGGTGAAGGGAAACGACCCGCAACATATGCGGGAGTTGGTCGAGGCCCACATCCAGCGGCAGGGATACCACATCGTTCGCGAGGATCCGGACCATGCCACCCGACTCGCCTATCCCAAGATTGCCAAGATCACCGGCGGCGGCGGTTATCGCGCGTCCCGCACGGCGATGGACGTTCCCATCGTACAGGAAGTGGTTGGTGCGGTGAGAGCGGCCGCAGGCGACGATTTGGTGCTGTTCCCAGCGCTGGGTGGATCGCTCCCGCTGTATCTGTTCACGGAGGTGATGGGCAAGCCTGCGTTGATCGTGCCGATCGCGAACCACGACGACAACCAGCACGCGCCGGATGAGAACTTGCGCATTGCGAATCTGTGGTATGGAATTGATTTGTACGCGGCGTTGTTTACCATGCCGCCAGGCGCGACTCCGTAGCCCGTTCGGAGTGATAACGTCGCTTCAGCGACAGATGGCCGAGCGGCGGCTTCAGCCGTCGTTACCAACGACGATGTTCGTCGAACATTTGTTCTGGTTGCTGGCTGGCGGCCGACAGTTGTTGTCCACGGGTAAACCCGCGGCTCGGCGGACTGACTGTCGCCAAGGCGACCGGTTCCTCGTGGACATGGAGCCGGGCCGAAGTCTCTTGGACCTCGTGGCGTGCCGCTGGCCGCCGGCCGCCTCACCCTTGCCGACCGGACCGGACCGGATAGCTTCAGAGGAAGCCGTGGAGCACATTCATGGCCCTAGGCAGGCGCAAAGAGCCATCCCCGACCTGCGTTTCACCAGCCGAACGAGGTCCCATAGAACCTCCATCTAGCCGCCGGCGACCGTGATCCCCCTCTTCTTGGTGATCGGCGCCGCTCTGGCAATCTCCTTCACCTGTTCCATTTTGGAAGCGGTGCTGTTGTCGGTTACGCAGCCGTACGTGGCGGTGCTCCGCGAGCGCGGCGAGCGTGCGGGAGCCCTGTGGCACCAGATGCGCGAGAACATCGACGAGCCCATCGCCGCAATCCTCACGCTCAACACCATCGGGCATACCGTCGGCGCGACCGTCGGAGGGGCCTTGGCGCTCCAGGCGTTCGGGAGCAAATGGATCGCGCTGTTTTCGGCGGTGCTCACATTCGCCATTCTCGTGTTCTCGGAGATCGTTCCCAAGACGCTGGGGGCCCGCTACTGGAAAAAGCTCTCGACGCCCACCGCATACACGCTGCGTGGGTTGACGACTGTGATGAAACCGGTGCTGGTACCTCTCGGCGTCATCAACCGCCTCCTTACGCCGCAGGGAGAGACCGGACCGCGGGTGAGTCGGGCCGAGCTGGAGGCGTTGGCCGACATCGGCCGGCAGGAAGGGGCTATCGACGACAACGAATGGCAGGTGGTGACTAACGTCATCAACCTGGATCAAGTTCGCGTCAGCCAGGTCATGACGCCGAGGATCAGTATGATCGCCGTCCCCGTGGACGCGACAGTGGAGGAAGCCAAGACGGTCATGCTGGACGATGGGCGTCTCAGATTGCCGGTGTACCAAGAGTCGATCGACAACGTCGTGGGCGTGTTGCTGGCGCGCGACCTGTGGCGTGCCGACCGCGATGGCGTTCAAGAGATCCGGTCAGTGATGCGGGAACCCCGCTTCGTGCCGGCTGGCAAGGTCGTGGAAGACCTGTTGGCCGAGATGAGGAACGAGCGCATCAAGATGGTGATCGTGCTCGACGAGTTTGGTGGTACGGCGGGGTTGGTGACCCTCGAAGATCTCATCGAGGAAATTGTTGGTGAGATCCACGACGAGCACGAAAAGGAACCACTACCCTTCGAGGATGGAGCGAACGGCGTGGTGTTGATCAGCGGCAACGTGCCAGTGCCGGATGTCAACGAACGCTGCGGCCTCGATCTGCCGGAGGACGTCAACGACACCATAGGCGGTTACGTGTTCGGCCAGATCGGTCGCGTACCGAAGCGGGGTGATGTCGTGGCCGTAAATGGGGGGCGGTTCACAGTCGTGGCTACCGACCGCCGACGAATCAGGCGCCTGTCCTACTCGCCTCAGCTGGGTGAGGATGGTGGGGTGAGTGCCCCATCCCCGTAGGTGTGAGCTAAATCACACCGTCTTTCGCAAAATGTTGCATCTTATCTGTCCCGCGTCGATCTTCGTCTATCAGTAGGCATTCGCGAGGCCCTCCAAACAGAGTGCGCTCCGCGTTCCCTAGGGGTGAAGGGGGGAGAGACGGCGAAAAGGATGCTTTGATGGCAGAAGTCGCTGAACGTTTGGTGTTTTCCAGTTTTACGTTCAAGCACTTCCCAAACGGGATGTGCCAAGCGGAAGTGGAGCTCGAGCGCAGTGGCGGAGAGAAATTCCACGGCACCGCCCAAGGCACCGGCTCCAACGTGGGGTCAATGCGTACTGCAGCCCTTGCGTCGGTCGCCGCCCTGGAACAGGCCATTCCCTCCGGTGCCTCATTCGAGCTGCTGGGTGTCAAGGCCACCGGAGCGTTCGACTCGACTATCGTGATCGTGTCGATCTCCGCCCACACCCCAGACGGACCTGTCCGACTAGTGGGCTCCTACGTCACGGACGAGGACCGAGAACGGGGGGCGGCAGTCGCGGTTTTGAACGCAACGAACCGCTACCTCGAAAAGGATATGTTCGCGAGGTTGTGACCCTTGATCGGGATTTGTCACGGAAGCCACGGACACCCAGGCCCAGGCGGACCCTGACACCCGACACCTAACACCTGACTTTCGGTGGATTTCCCGGCTACTCAATCGGCATCCCCCGATGCTACTCCACCGCGGCGACAATTCCCTCCTGCGTGATCCGAATTTTTCCTTCGGAGGGGAGAGCGTTGAGCTCGTCCACACCGAGTCTCACAACCGGGATGGTGGGGTAGCCCAACTCCCGCGCTACGATGATGCCCAGCGTGAGTATGGTGTCTAATCCTCCGATGAGAAGGCCGGCGGGTGCGGTATCGTGGCGCAGTAGCTCCAGCATGACCGCGCTGGAAGAACTCGAGCCGATGGCGGCGGGCAGCGCCAGGATCGTTTCGCAAATGTCACGTCCGTGGTCGGGGTGACGGGGATCGATAATGCGTCCGGTCTCGGGGTCGACGCCGCCCCAAAAGCTGATGGGTTTCGATAGTCTACAGAGAGGCCCCGAGGCCTGTCCCGGTATTACCACGGTGCCCCGTATCTGGGCAGCCGTCATGCCCACAGCGATTCGTCGCGCACGAGGTGGCCTGCCCGTGCGGTGGCCACGCAATCTTCCAGGCTGCCATACACCACGGCGTATCCGGTGTTGGCGGGCGTGTAGTGCGCAAATTTCCCCGAGTTCGTCATGAGCGTACCGCCGCGTTCCGGCAAGATCGGAGTCACCACGACACACGTGTCGACGACTATTTCGACGCCGGCATCGAGCAACGCGGGCAATCTCCCCTGTGCCTCGAGTTGCTCCTTCACTCCTCGGCCGGTACAGACATAAAACGGGAGTTCGAGATCAGACCCGGCCAACAGCCGCTCGAGCTGGGCGAACTCGTCCAGCGAGAAATGGGGACTGCCGAGTGCAACGGCGGAGATGTTGGCGTCGCGCGTGGTCGAGAGCGTGTCCCGAGCGGCACGTATCGTTTCTGGCGTGAGGGTTATGGTCCGCAACGGCGCACGCCCACCTAGCGCCGTCTCGAGGTCCGGTGCCTCCGGCGTGACACCGGCGACGTGAAACAAACCTATGGCGCCGGTTGATGCGGCGGCGGCGCCGAGTGCCTTGAGGCGGTCCTCGCCGACCGTTTCGGGCATGCCAATCAGCACGGGGATCTCCTCGCCGACTTCGGTGCCGAGCCAACTGCCCAATACCGGATAGAACACATCGGTGTTCTTGAGGCGGGAGGACAGACCGTGGGTGTCGATGACCATGGTCGCGCGGCGGTTCTCATCCAGGTGCAATCCGGTCAGGGGCGCGCGGCCCACGAGAGCGCAGCAGATGTCCAGAAAGTCACCGTACCGGTTGGTGCGGGCTCCCAAAACCGAGTTGGCGAACGCGACCGCGTTGCTTTCTCCCCACGCCACGTGTTCGCCCGCCCGGGGGCGGTGTCCCGCCTGATACGGCGCGCAGGTCCACGTCGGGGTGCAGCCCAGCTGGCGATATGCCTCCATGAGGCGGCGCGCCATGTCGTACCGGCGAGGGTCGGTGCGAACCCGCCCGGGATGGAGGAGATCCAGCGCACCGACATTGAGTGTTGCCGGGACAGATACCTTGCCGTCTCCGGCGACGAGGCGCTCTGCGAACTCCACGCCGCCGTCTCCGTGATAGAGACATCCGTCGATGTGGGCGGACGCAATCTCTACGAGGCTCTTCGCTTCCATCACTTCGGCCATCTGCACCACGATGCGCATGGCCATGGTGGCGGCCTCGCCCGATTCTCCCGCCGCGATGGCTCTTTCCGCGTCCGTTAGTTGCAACATGTCTAGGGGAGCGGCATTTTCGTGATACGACGCATGCGGTGCCCTCGCGTGGTGGGGGGGGAGGAGGAAGGCCCCAATCTCGCTCTTCGCAATACGACCGTCCAGGGATCGCGGTTGCCCGCGCTCCGTTTCAGAAAAAGGGTTCTTCCGGATTTTGGGGTAGACAATCGACGGATGATGCGGGCCCTCCCGCTCCACCCCATATGGATGGCTCATGCGTGCTGAAGCGGCCCCAGTTGGTGAATCACAACCTCAAACGATCCGCGGTAATCCGCCGTTTCAGCGTCATCCGCGTTGCTTCTCCCGGCCGGCGGCCCTGACGAGGAGGCGGCGTCAGCGAAGGGGAGAGAGCCTCGAGTTCACCACGGATGACGCGGATTGGGCGGATCGGTGCGGATCCCCCAACGCCCCACAATTTCTTGGTTCTTCCTTGGGGCTTTCATCTCGATAGGAGCGGACCGAGGGGAATCGGCGACGCGATCGGTCATCGTACGGATGGTTCATGCGTTCAAGCTGACTG
>JADFPO010000200.1 GCA_022562295.1 Gemmatimonadota bacterium | reverse complement strand
GTCAGCCGGGTCGAGATCACAAAACCGTTGCCAACCGGTAACACTTCGCCGGTGAGCACCGCCTTGAGTCCCTCGCGCTCGGCCACTTCGGTCGCCAAATCGGCCGTCAACCCGATGTCCGGCTCTCGCCCCATCCGCCCGAGTACGCCGGCCACCTGTGCGGGCTCCATCACGACGACCGCTCGGGACTGGGCGAGATCGATCCGGAACAGGTCGGTGACGGTCTCACCCAAGGTGGAGTCGGAGGTGCGATTCTCGAACTGCGCCAGGACGATCCGGTCTCTCTCTTCGAAGATGCCGGCGGTTACCAGGGTTGCCGCGGGACCGATGCCCAACGCCCGCGTGATCACGTAACCAGCCGTCACGACGCCGAGGCCCGCGAACGCCAGGCCGCCGCCGAGGAGTGACTTTCGCCAGGTGAGATGGCGTTGCACGCCAGTCGGGGTCGCGACATGTAACCCTGTGGAACTCGCCATCGCCCGCCGGCGCTCGTGATGCCCGGTGAGCATCATGATCGGAAGCCCTAGGCCTAAGAGTCCCACCGCGCCGAGTGTCACCCAATCCGGCAAACCGATCAGTTGCACCAGGAAATACACGATTGCGAGCACGCCTATCGACGCCAGCCCGAACAATCCCGCCACCCGCAATGGGTGTGCCTGTTCGGCCTTCGCGTCGTAATCCACCGCCGGGACGGGCTGCGTTGCCGTCGGCGTCACGCCACCGCTGGGCGTCAGCATCGCTTCGACGTGCGGGATCATCTCTTCTGCTCGCTGCCAGCGATCCGCCGGTTTTTTCTCGAGACACCGCATCACGAATTCGTTGAGGGCGCCGGGAACGGCCTCTCGATGGGTCGTCACAGCCGGGGGCGTTTCCATCACGTGAGCCGAGAGGATTGCTTGTGGGTTCGGCCCGGTAAACGGGGGTTGGCCGGACAACATCTCATACGCCAGCACACCCACGGCGTAGATGTCGGCGCGATGATCGACGTTCGGATTGGCCGCCGCCTGTTCGGGCGCCATGTACGCGGGTGTCCCCAGCGCCACGCCGAGCGAGGTGAGGGACGTTTCGCCGGTAGAGGAACTCACGGCCTTGGCGACGCCGAAGTCGGTGACCACCGCATGCTTCCCGGAGAGCAGCACGTTGTCGGGCTTTATGTCGCGATGCACCACATTGTGCTGGTGGGCATGCGAGAGCGCGTCCAACACATCGCGAAGGATGCGGAGTGTTTCGCCGACGGGCAGCTCACCCTCGCGCACCAGCTTGGCGCGTAGGGATTCGCCCTCGATGAACGGCATCACGTAGTAGAGGAGATCGTCCTTGGATCCCGCGGTGAGGAGCGGCACGATGTGGGGGTGCTGGAGCTTGGCCGCGAGCTGAATCTCACGCCGGAAGCGATCCACGTTCACCCCCGCCCCCATCTCGGGCGGGAGGAGTTTGATCACCACCTGCCGGCCGAGGTCCACCTCCTCGGCGAGATAGACGCGAGACATCCCACCGCCACCCAGCTCGCGCTGGATGCGATACGTGTCGCCTACGGCGGATTGGAGCCGGTCCAGAAGGTCAGACATGGCGGTAAGATAGAGATCGGACCCTTGAATGGCCACGGAATCCACTGAACCCACGGACCCCCGCACACCCCATGCGTTTGGCTTCCGCCCCACCACCACTCCAAGCGCTTTGAATGGCGTCGGTCAGCAAACCTATCGGAGACCGCCCCGGTCCGCCCTTTTGACTGCCTTGCCGTCTTAGATCGTCCCGGACCGTCTTAGACCGTCCCTGACCGTCCTGCAACTAAAACGCCCTTAGCGTTCCGAACGTGCTCAGGATCGGGTATTCCTCCGCGCCCTCCAAGAGTCTGTCCAGCACGTTCCAGTTCAGTAGCCCGTCGTCGGACCGGGGCTCGAGTAGTGTGAACACGAGCCGTCCCAGTGGTTGGTCGGTGCGTACCACCACCGTCCCGGCCGGTATTTCACGACTGGCCATGCGGTACGCGCCGAACAGCGTGCGTTCGTTGTGTTGTTGAAACTCGCGCTCCGCGACAGACGTGGAATCGATGCGAAAGACTTGTACCGAGAGACGTATGGGACGGGCCAGCGTCTGGTACTGCACACCGTGCGCCGCGAGTTTTCGTATGACCCCGGTCGCGTTCGACGGAACGAAGTAGGCAACAGGCACGCGCGTCGCTTCGGCCGCTTCGAACTCGATGAACTGGTACATGCGCTCGGGCCGCTTCACGTCGCGGCGCCGTAACATGACTTCGCCGGAGAGAGGGTTGGTTTCCTCGTCCACCTCACCCATCAGGATCTCCACCGGCTCGTCGGAACGTTTGCGTACGACACGAAGGCCGAGCACGTCACCGGTGACGGCATCCGCATCGACCTCGGCCACGATAGCGCGTATCTCACCCGCATGACTGTGACTGAACTCGAGGATCCCTTCGACGAAGTACTGCGTGGCCAAGACACGCTCCTCGAAAGTCGCATAGGAGTACGCCTCGCTGAGAATGGCAAACCGGTTGCGCAAGCCCAGGTAATTGTTGTTGAACCGGGGACGGTGATCGAACGTGTACCATCCCGCTTCGCGATTTCCCCGCGCCGGCGAGGCGGTGCCGTAGTCGTGGGATTCCCAGCCGGATTTCTCGAGCAGGTAGTCGTCTGCGTGAGGCAGCCATTCGTTTTTGAGAAACGCGAGGATCCGCGAATCGGTGTTGGGGTGCAGTGGAGGGGCGTACGTGACGTGATACGCATGGCGGGTGCCGTTGGTAGTGTGGAGGTCCACACCGACGTGGGGATCGTACTGTGACATCAGGCGGACGAGGGCGTTCGCCTCGGGCGAGTCCAGCTTGATGTGGTCGCGATTCAGATCGTAGCCCTGCGCGTTGGGCCGCTGACCCATGCCCCGAATCGGTCCGTGTTGCCGCCGCCGGTTGGTGACACTCACTCGCTCGTTTCCATCGGCGTTGTAAATCGGCGCGATCAGCAAGACCAGTGAATCGAACAGCGCGTCGTGACGCCCCAGCGCGACGTCACGTAGGAACATCAACATGGCTTCTTTGCCACACACTTCACCGGCGTGGATGTTGGCCTGGATGAACACCCGGGTTTTGCCCGTCGCGAGGACGTCGGCTGGTCCGGTCCCATTCACATCGCCCACGACAACCAACGGCATGGGGCGTCCCTCGAAAGTGGTGCCGAAAGTCGTAAGCCGTATTCTCGGTGACTCGGCGGCCACGGCTTCGAGAAACTCGCGTACGTCATCGTACGTGCTCGTTTCTTCGTAGTTGGTGCGTTCGGCGCGAGTCTGGACGCTCGCCAGTCCGGTAGGCGTCTGCGCCGAAGTGTTTCGTGTCAGCCCTGCCACCAATGCGAGCACCACTAGCAGGCCGAATGATTTGGTCAGTGATTGCGTGAGCATGCCAGAGTCACGGAAGGTGAGTGGGGTTCCAAGCTACCCCAACGAACGGCATCCGCAACTTACTATGCGGTGGCGATCAGTGTCTCAGTCTACTCCACCGATAAATAAGCCACAGAGGACACAGAGAATACGCAGAGACAACCGGGGAGATTCATTGCGTTTGATTCACGGAACGCGTGGATCGCAGACCACAATTCAAAACCTCCGTGACCTCTGTGCGTCTCTGTGTTCTCTCTGGCTGTTCCCGCGACGCTTCCTGCACCAGGCCGGGCCCAGCGCCGAATCGCTGAGAAATGATGTTGGCTAGCAGGTTCAGAACCTCGCGCACCAGCAAAAGCCCTAAACCCAAACGGCCTCGGGTCGCTCGAGCGCGGAGGCACCGCTGCCGGAACACTTCAATCATTTCAGGCGCAAAGGCTCGGCGAAAATCAGGCGGGTACAGCGCAACCAGCCGCAGGTAGATCCACATTGCCATCTAGAAGACCTGCTTGCTTCTAGCCAGGTCGACCAGGCCTTTCATCCGCGCCGCTTCTGCCCGGGCCACCTGCGCTCCCAGCCGAGTCAGCCGGTAATAATTACGGCGCTCGTCGTCTTCGCTTGGGTTGGGACGGGTATCGGATCGTTCGA
>JADFPO010000087.1 GCA_022562295.1 Gemmatimonadota bacterium | reverse complement strand
AGTTGTTGGACGACGGGTCGGCGCTCGTAGTGTGGCTGGAGCAGATGGGTAAGGAGGCCGCCATACGCGCGCGGCGGGTAGAGGCTTCCGGGGCCCTCGGCGCCCCCTGGACGGTGACATCCACGAGTGCGGCTCGGCGGAGCGGCTTCCCGCGCCTCACCACCGCCGGTGACGAAGTGGTATTCGCGTGGACGCTCGTGGGAGATGACGGGGGGGTGCGTGTGGCTACGGCGGTGGCGGTAGAACGGATAGGAGGGTAGGACGGGCAGATGGGCAGGCGGGCAGGCGGGCAGTTGGGCAGACGGTAGGACGGTAGTGCGAGGCATACCGACTGACCGTCGGGTGGGGTGCGGAGTGGTGGGGGCCCGCCGGGTCGGGTAGTAGGGTGGCAGGGGCCCGCCGGTTGAGGGGTGGGGCGGTGGTGGAGCTACATCTCGATCATCATCCCCAGACTCAACACCGTCTCGGTGGAATGGTGAAACTCCCCCTGCGGAGAGGAACCGAATAGCAGTTCGAAAACGAGCCGCACCCGCCTGCGGTCTTGTGGAAACAGCTTTGCGCCTGCCTGTACGTTCACACGCGGCTTCCACGACGAGTCCTGATCGACCAATACGTCGATCCCCCAGTAGGGTTGGGCCACACCGGTTGAAGTCGTTTGCGTAAACTCCACGCCACCTTGCAACGCCAGACGCTTGCCGTCGTTCGGATCCACGTTGAACGCGACGTCGCCTCCGCCGTAAAAACCCAAGCTCCGGGTCACGCGTCGGTACGCCATGAACCCGATCGCATCTCGGGTGAAGTTGGCTCGCTCGGTTGCGAACCGTTTGATGTACTCGTCGCCGAGGTGTGAGCTGAAGTGCCGGTAGCGAAACCGAAACCAATTCTCGCCGCGCCACACGAACAACGGCATGGCGAACACCCAGTCTGAGGAGATCAGGTCGCGCTTTCGGTTATCCATCGCGAAGCGCCCGAACACGCCGCCCTGGAGTGCGAGTACTACGGCGCGATCGGTGGTTTCACCCGATAGCAAGACGAGTGGGACCGATGCCCCGAGGATTGCCTCACCCTCCAATCCCGTGCCGAACAAGGTGGCGCCATCGGCCACCCACATGAGCTTTCCCCCCATGGCCGGCTCGCGGGGGTCGGCCCGAATGGTGGGTGCCAGTGGGGCCTGCGGCAGGAACGATCGTAACTGTTGACCGTGTAGGGTTGGGGAAAGAATGGGAAACGCCGCTGCCGCCGCCATCCACACCACCGCCGTCGACCCCCGCCCGAGGCTCACTAATCAGCTATCTCCACACTTCGCCAAACAGTCGCGCGAAGTTCCCTCCGATGATCTTTTCCACGCGACTCTCGCTGTAACCCCGTTCCAAGAGTGCGTCGGCGATGATCTCCATGCGGCGGGGACGGTTCAATCCCTCGACGAACAACACCTCGTGCTCGCGGGGCGCTCCGATTCCCAAGCGTTGGCGCTCATTGGCGAACTCGTAGAGAGTTTTCCGATAGGCATCGTCGGCCACGGTAGCCGTGATGGAGTTGTCACTCCCGACACCGACGTGATCTTCTCCGCAAACTTGTACAGCGTGTTCCACATGCCGCAAGAAGTGCTCTATGCGCGCCGGTCCTTCGGCGTTGAGAAACGGCATCATGTAGATGCCGATAACGCCGCCCTTATCTGCCAGCACCCGAAGTTCGCGATCGTGCTTACTGCGAGGGTGCTCGTACACCGCGCTGCACCCACTGTGAGTGCACGCGACCGGCAGCCTCGACGCGGCGATGGCATCCGCAGTGGTCCGTTGGCCACAGTGTGACAAGTCGACTAGCATGCCGAGGTCGTTCATAGATTCGACGACGGCGTGCCCGAACCTGCTCAGTCCGGCGTTCGCCGGCTCCAGGCAGCCGTCACCCAACTTGTTGCGCACGTTGTACGTCAGCTGAATCACCCGAACGCCGTGGTTGTGAAACAGCGGCAGTCGGCTGACGTCACCCTCGAGCATGGTCGCGTCCTGGAATCCGTAGATCAGGCCGAGTCGCTCCGTTTCCTTCGCATTGGCCAGGTCCGCAACACTCTGGACCTTGAGCAACACGTCCGGGTGGTGGGTGAGTTCGCGCTCCCAGTAACCGAATTCTCTGAACGTCGTATCAAAGGCGGCATGCCCCAGGCCCGATCCGCTGACGGTCACGTTCACGGCGGTGATGCCGGACGATCGGGCATTGGCCAACATGACGTCGGTAAGGGGACTCCCCGTGCGGTTGGGGACGTTGAACGGCCCCGGACTGGCCAGGGCATCGATCACCATGGCGTCGGCATAACCGGGCCACCGGCGGCGTGAAGACCGCTGCACCGCGGAGAGCATGCGGGCGTCCAGCGAGCCCGCGATCGCTGCCACAGCTGCCACCTTGGTGAACTCTCTGCGCGAGATGTCGCTGCTGCCGGTCATCGTCACTCCGGAGTTAGTCGCAGAGGAAAATGTGGGTCGCCGGGGTGTTGGGCAATGGGCTGTGGGCTTTGAGCTATGAGCTTCGCCCTTTGCGTTTTAGCTTTGTAGCTCGTAGCTCAACTCACGACTCACTACTCACTACTACTACGACTGCTCCCGTGAACATCTCCGTCATCTCCTCCCCTTACTACCTCGGCCATCGTGACGTCGGCATGGGAGCCGGCCCAACCGCGTTCGTGAACGGTGGGGCTGTGGAGACGCTGCGGGATTCCGGACATGACGTATCGCACGTGACGCTCGATTTCGACGGCTCGGTGGATCACGAGGTGGGCGCGACGTTCGCCGTCAACACGCTGCTTGCCGGCCAGGTGCGGCGCGCTGTCGGATCGGGGGCGTTCCCGATCGTCTTGTCGGGCAACTGTTGTAGTTGTGTGGGAACGTTGGCAGGGTTGGGACTCGCTGAGGTGGCCGTGGCATGGTTCGATGCGCACGGCGATTTCAACTCGCCAGACACGACGGGGAGCGGCTTCTTCGATGGGATGGGGCTTCACATCGCCACGGGCAATTCCTGGCGAACCATCGCGGCCACTGTCGAGGGGTTCAGACCGGTGGCGGAACGCAACGTTATTCTCGCGGGAGTGCGCGACTTGGATGGAGGAGAGCAGGAACTGATCGAGTCCTCTGCGATCACGACTGTCGACTACGCTACGCTGAAAGCCGAGGGGATTGCGGGTGGGCTGGCTGCCCCGCTCGATGCCGTTTCCAGCAGAATTAGAGACCTTTATCTCCACGTGGACATCGACGTGCTGGATCCGGTGGTGGCACCGGCCAACGAGTACCAGCCTGCAGGCGGGCTCCGGCTCGAGGAGTTGTCCCTAGCGCTCGAGATGATCGGCAATCGGTTTCAGGTGCGGGCGGCCGCATTGGCCTGCTATAACCCCGCTGTGGACGGCACGGGTATCGGGTGTGAGGCGGGACTGGAAGTGCTGAGGATGTTTGGCGACATTGGCTGGGGCCCGTAGCCAAATACCACGCCGCTCGCAAGCTCGGCGCATCGTTCTCGACGAACACCAACATCGATTCTTCATGTCAGTTTCTCCGCTGCGGTTGAGTTTCTCCCGCGTTCGAATCCTGGTCGCCGCCATCGCGCTGACCGGAACCCTCTTCGTCGGCGGTTGTCCGGTGGGGCCCATTCCACCGCTTGGACCGCTACTGAACCCGGCGACGGGTCTGTGGTCCGTGGCGCGCTCCGCCGTTCTCCCGAAGCAATTCTCAGGCGTGATCCCCGGTCTGGGGAGTGACGTGGACGTCGTATACGACCGTCGTGGCGTGCCACACATCACCGCGGCTTCGCTCGAGGACCTCACGCGGGCGCTGGGCTACGTGGTCGCACGTGACCGACTGTTCCAACTGGAGGTTCAGTCACGCGCACCCGAGGGGAGGCTGACCGAGTTGCTGGGACCCGCGGTGCTCGAGTTGGATCGGCAGCAGCGTGCGATCGGCCTCCCATGGGGTGCGGAACGGGATGAAGCGGCACTGGATCCTCGGTCTGAATCGTCGCGTGTCGTTCGCGCGTATGCCGAAGGCGTCAACGCGTGGATCGACGGAATGGGCACCGGCGATCTGCCATTCGAATACCATCTGCTCGGGGTCAAGCCTCGCCGCTGGGAACCGATCCACACCGCGCTCGTCGGTAAGCGCATGGGCTACGTGCTGGCGTACGATCCACAGGAGCTGTGGCGCGGAAAAGTCGAGCGGTTGGTTGGGAAAGCCGCGTCCGACTGGCTGTTTCCCGTCAACAGCCCGATCGAAGAGCCGATTCGCCCCAATGGCTCGAACCGGACTCGATTCGAGTTCACGCCGCCGCCTGACCCCATCGAACCGCAAACGCCGGTCGCACGCGGAGCGGACGAAGGACTGTGGTACAAGGCTGCCGCCGACCCGAGCCGGCACGATGGCGCCTTGGGAAGCAACAACTGGGCGGTTGCTGGTACACGGAGCGCTACCGGATTCCCACTGCTCAGCGGCGATCCGCATCTGGATCTCACGCTCCCTTCCATCTGGTACGAAGTACATCTCATCGTGCCGGGTGACATCGACGTGTACGGCGTGACGATTCCGGGGCTCCCCGCAGTTATCATCGGATTCAACCGCAACGTGGCGTGGAGTTTCACCAACACCGGGGCAGACGTGCTCGATTTCTATCGCGAGACGCTCGACGATGAAGCCGCGCCGGAGCACTACGAGCTGGACGGAGAGTGGAAAGCGCTCGAGCAGCGCATCGAGACGTACTACGCACCGGACGGCGACGCGATCGCTACCGACACGATACGCTTCACTCATCGGGGGCCGGTGCGCGCCACGAGCGACGGACCCCTCTCCATGCGCTGGACGATCCTCGAGGAAGGATTTTCGATGGGTCCTTTTATTGGCGCAGCGCGCTCTTCAACCGTCAGTGAGTGGTTGGAGGCCATGGCGTCGTATCCCGGACCGGCGCAGAACGGCATCGTCGCCGATCGCGCCGGCAACATCGCTCTTCGGTCCACCGGGTTGTATCCCATCCGGCCCGACGATGGCGACGGGATGAAGATTCGGGACGGCAGCAGCAGTACCAACGATTGGCAAGGGTATTGGCCACTGAGCGAGTATCCATTCGCTAGGAATCCGCGCCAGGAGTTTCTCGCGTCCGCCAATCAGCAGCCGATCGATCCGCACGGAGCGTATCGGTACCTCGGCGCACATTGGGAAAACCCGTGGCGAGCAATGCGCATCAACCGGTTGCTGCGCGGCGACACGCTCGTCACCGCGGACGCGATGCGGCGCTACCAGACCGACCCGGGCAATGAAAAGGCGGAACTGTTCGTGCCGGCGTTCGTGGAAGCCGCACGGGGCCACGACCGACTCACGGAGGCAGCGGGGCTGTTGGAGGCCTGGGACCGGCGCTACACCAAAGACAACGACCGCGCCGTGCTGTTCGAAGCGGCCTTTCGCGAGCTTATCGATCGCACGTGGGATGAATTGATTGGTCCCGGGACGGACAGGCGGATTCGCACGCCCGGCGAAGCGGTGCTCGCCGGCTTGCTACGTTACCCCGAGAGCGTTTGGTGGGACGACTTGCGGACCGCGGATGTCACCGAGACGCGTGATGATATTCTCAGGGAGAGCCTCAGCGTCGCCTTTGGCCGCACGAAACGCGCGTACGGCGATCCCGATGGTGGCGGGTGGCGTTGGTCGGAGCTGCGTCACGCCAATGTGTTTCACTTGCTGGGATTACGCGCCTTATCGGCACTCGACTTGGAGGTGCAAGGTGGCCCGGGCAACCTCAACCCGTCGAGCGGAAGCGGCCGCCACGGCGCCAGCTGGCGCATGGTGGTGGAGTTGGGACCCGAGGTTCGTGCGCGTACCATCTATCCAGGCGGCCAGTCGGGTAACCCCGCGAGCAAGTGGTACGTCGATCGCATCGACCAATGGGTACGCGGCGAGTTGGACGCCGTACTCTTTCCCACCGTGCCGGCGCAACTGCCGGAAACAGATATTGCCGGCCGGCTCACGTTGCAGGGGGAGCATCGATGAAGCGCGCACTGCTGCAAGCGCTGCTGTTGAGCGGCGGATTTGCCCTGGCGACCGCCATGCTGGGATGGCTCGCCGTTCCCGGGGTGGCGTTCACCTGGGGCATCGTGAGGCGTCACGACAGCCGCCCGGCGCTCGTTGCGATGGGAGCGGCGGGGATGGGGTGGACGTGGTTGATTGCTTGGAACGCCGCCGTAGGGGCGAGGGGGGGGGAGGTGTTTGAACTGCTAACCAGAGCGGCCGGTGTGTTCGCACTGCCGGAAGTGGGGTTCGTTGCGCTGACGTTGGCCTTCGCGATGTTGCTGGCGTGGGGAGCGGCCGCGGTCGGAGGGGTTAAGATCGGACGAGGAGCGTCGTGGGTTGTTAGACACGGCGAGGGGGGTAGTGAGTCGTGAGTTGCGAGTCGTGAGTGGGCCAGCCGACCGTCGACCGCACGCACCGGAGGAGCAGTGGATTTGAACAAGATAATCATCTCAACGACGCTGGCGTTGCTGGCCGGGGGATGCGCATCCGCGCCTCCGGTGATAGTCGAGGAACCCGAACCCGAAACACCGACCGGGACGCCCATCGTGCAGCCCGGCGACGGGTACCTGATGTATTACGTGGACGGTGCGGATATCCACGTCAGGAACACGGCTGCCGCGATCGACAGCGTCGTCGTCGCCGGCGTGTCCGGCGTGGTGGCGAGCGCGTCGCCGGATGGCAGCCACGTGGCGGTGGCCTACGCGCGCGCCGGCTCGGCGGAGTTGGTCATGATCGACACGCGCACGGGCAGTGTGTCGTCCGTGCACTCGGCCCCACCGGGAGAGTACACGCTCGCGTGGTCGGTAGAGGGCGATGCGCTCGGGGCCGCACACCGGCCTGCCGCGCAAGGGATTCGCGGTGCCGTGCTCATCGCCGACACCGACGGCAACGCGCGCGACATCGGCTGCAGTGCTTCGAACCGGTTTATCGCGTGGCGGTCGAACGGCCAGGTGATCGTTGGTGACGACGCCAATGTGTACACAGTGAGCGCGCGCGATTGCAGCACGCTCGCCACTCTATCGAGACGTGACAAGACCCACATACAGTACTCGCCGGATGGAAACCGCGTCCTGTTCGAGCGCAACGGTGGGTTGATAGGTGCCCGATACGACGGCGCGAGTTCGCAATGGGTCGCACGGTCTCGTTACCGGCCCAGGAACGCGCGATGGTCGCCGGACGGCAGCCGGATAGCGTTCGAGGTGCAGTCGGAGCAGTATGGCAACATCACCCACCTCGCGATCTACGAGTATGCCACCGGCCGCATGACGATCCACTCGGACGAGAAGCCGCTCGGCGTGCCGCGCGATATGAACCCGTGCTGGTCGCCGAACGGTGACCGGATCGCGCACGATCGTGACTATTTCCGGAGCGGTGGCGGGCAGGAGTACGTCCAGCGGCAGAAAGTGGCGAGTGCGATGGACGGCGGCACGGAGGTCGTGGTCGCGGAGGAACTCGTGCGCGACGTTTCACCGGCCGAGCCGGGGCCATGTGGGTGGATCGACGACAACCACCTGGTGGTGACGTCCACCGAAGGCCCACGGGTTTTCAACATCGAGACCAAGGTGGCGTACCGGTTGCCGGAGAATAGCCGGTTGCTGTGGGCGAGGGTCGTGAGTCGTGAGTAGTGAGTAGTGAGTCGTGAGTTGTCAGCTAACAGCTAACCCAAGGAATACGATGCCAGCAGCGAACGCCGAGGTCCACGTCGGATCGCCCGCCCCCGACTTCACGTTGGAGTCGAACACGGGTGCGGAGGTCACGCTATCGAACTATCGGGGGAGCACAGCGGTCGTGCTGTACTTCATGCGCGAGTTTACCTGACAGCAGTGCTACTCGCATGTCGTCCAGTTGGGACGCGTGAACGAAGAGATCGAGGCCAAGGGGGCAACCGTGGTGGTGATCGGCCCGCGCGGCCAGTCGGCTGCCGCGCTAATCGCGCGCGAGATCGAGGCGCCGTTCCCCGTGCTGGCCGACCCCACCAGGAAGAGCTACCGAGCGTACGGCTTTACCAAGTCCCTGTGGGTCATTCAGCAGAGCGGTGTGGTGGTGGTCGATCGGGAAGGCGTGGTGGTGTACGTGCACCGGAGCACGAACCCGCAGAACTCCTATGCGGAAGAGGAGATTCTCCAGGAGCTGAGTAAGATGGGCTGATGGGCAGATGGGCGGATGGACAGGCGGGCAGGCGGGCGGGCGGGCAGTAGAACGGTTGGGTCAGCAGCACCGCCCGCCTGCCCGCCTGCCCGTCCTACCGCTCTATCTTCCTGCGGCTGTCTCATCAGTCACCTTCGTCTCGTCCTCATCCGCAAAGTGCTCCCTGTACCAGGTGAGGATCCGGTTCCAGTGGTCGTGGAAGTCCTCCACGGTGCTCGAGCGTCCGGCGCCGTGACCGGCGTTCATGTAGTGGACCCACACGACTTCTTTTTCCAGGCGTCGTAGCGCGTAATACATCTCGCGCTGGTTGGTTGCCGGGACGTTCCAGTCCCCTTCGCCCGTCAACATCAGCAGCGGCGTCTCGATCCGGTCTGCGTTCAGAATGGCGGAGTGCGCCAGGTACTTTTGCGGCTGTTCCCACAGCGTGGCCCCGATGCGATCCTGCCCGTTCTCCGCCGCACGGTAATTCCGCGTCGTGATCTTGGGGCTGTCGCCGAGGAAGCTGATGATGTTCACCTTGCCCGAGATGTTGATCGCCGCCGCGAACCGGTTCGTCTGCGTAATCAATAGATTCGTCGCGTACCCGCCGTAGCTCGTCCCGTGAACGCCAAGCTTCTCTGGGTCCACCAATCCCCGGTCGATCAGCTTGTTGATGCCGGCGGTCACGCCCTTGAGCCACCCTTCGCCCGGGAATCCGATCTCCAGGTTGGCAGACGGTCGGAACGCGAAGAACCCGGCGTTGGTGAGCAGGTTCATGCGGTGATTGAATCCGTTGTCGAAGAAATCTTCGTAAATCTCGGCCACGAGGGGATATCGTTGGCCTGGCTCGTAGTTCACGGGATAGTAGAGGATGCCGTACAGTTTGTTGCCGTCCGCATCCAGGTACTCGACAAGCTCGCTGCGTGTCAGTGTCCGGTTGTCGAGCCACGGATTCAGATCCGTGAGCCGAGTGATCTCGTGGAAATCGGCGTCGGCCATGTAGAGATCGTTCGGCCTGTCGCCGTCGGAAAAGTTGTAGAAGATCTTTTGGCCGTCCTCCGAAAATCTCCATCGCGAGTAGAGATTGCGGTCCTTGACCAGGTCCGTCATCTGACGGGACGCGAGATCGTAACGGACCAACCCGCGTTCCCACCGGTCCTTCGCCGAATACGTCATGTAGAGCTGCCGTCCGTCGGCGCTCCACCCGTTCACCGTCAAGTTGGGCGCCGCGGCCGTGTCTTCCGGCGTTTCGTAAACCAGTTCGATTGCGCCCGACTCCGCGTCGAGTAGATGGTAGCCCCGCTGCGAACTCACCAGCAACGCTTCGCCGTCCGGTCTCCAACGCAAGACAGCATACCGCAGCTTGGTCGTGTCGTCGTCGCTGATGGATGTGCGGTGCTCCTCGGTGAGGTTTCGCGCATCGCCGCCGGCGAGCGCCTGGACGAACACGTCGCCGGAGTCGGCGTACGCGAACGCGTCTCCCGCATCGTTCCAGTTGGGATTGATGCGTGTCTCGCTCTTTTCCCGCACCGACCGCGCCTCGCCGCTCGATAGGTCGAGCGCCCACACCTCGTATTCGGCGCCCCCGTTGCGCGTGTACGACGTCTTGATTGGTGTCGTCTCTATGAAGGAAAGGAATTGACCGTCGTCCGACTGTGTGAACCCGCTGAAACGACCCCCCCCCTCGCCACGCAGCTCCCTAACGTCCCGCGACGGCAACTCGACCAGCGCCGGGATGATGAGCGAATTCTGGCTGCGTACGACGTCCCATGCCAGGAACGGCTTGCGGGAGTCCTGCACGATCGTGGGCCCCTCGGACAAGTCCAGAAACATTTGTCGCGACGTCTCGGCCCAGCCATCGGGTCTCAACCCCAGCACCACGCCGCTCCCGTCCGGCCGCCACATGAGCGGGGAGTTGGACGCGATGGACTTGTCGGTCTTGAGGTCGACTTCACGCACGCGGTTGCGCTCGCGGTCGTATGTATGAAGGAGGTATTCGTTGCGCTTCAGCAACAGGAACGCCACCGTGCTCCCGTCGGGCGACCACGCGAACGAGCGGACCTGGACCTTCTCGTCGAACAAGCTGACATGCTCCCGCGTCTCCGTGTCGATGACCCACACGTCGGCGAGCGAGGGGGAGACGTAGGTCGGATCGCCGAAGCGCATGTGGTCCACGTTCTTGCGATCCCGCTGCGTCGCGCGTGTGGCCACGATGTAGCGGCCGTCGTCGGTCACGTCCCGCACCGTGAGGGAAGCCACGTTGAGGGCGTCCTCGGTGGTGAACGGCTGTGTGTCCTGGGCGCGCGCGCTCGACGCGCTGATCGCGACGAACAGGCCGGCCGTGAGGGCCGCCCCGATCAGTCGGGGTCGCAGTGTGGAAACGGTCATGCGGTTCTCCGGATTCGACGGGTCGGAGGGATTATGGGGCGAGAGCGGAGCAACCGCTAGCGGGCGGGCCCCCCCGCTGCCCGGCCCATCCCGGCGGGCCCCTACCCCCCGCTACCCTACCCGGCGGGCCCCCGCCGCTCCACCACTCAACCCGACGGTCAGGCGGTATCTTCGCGCTACCGTCCTACCATCCTACCAACTGCCCGTCTGCCCGCCTGCCCGTCCGCCATCCTACCGCAACGCGTCGTACCGGTCGGGCCCTCGCGGTGAGAGGCCCAGCCCGAAGCCCAGCGCCCGCGCGGTCAGTCCGAGGCGCGGGCGGAGGTCCCGATCCAGCGAGAGCCAGAGACCCATGTCCTTCAAGGGTCGTGGAAACACTCCCGGGTACACGTTGATGGACGCCAGCCGCTCGCGGAATCCCCACTCGAGAGATGCCAGGAGCGAACCGTTGCGATCGTAGAAGAGGCCGCCCGCGAAGCCCGCGGTGATGGATTCCACCCTTGTGTCCGGATCGACCGAGTGTGACGTGGTTTCGGCGCCGAGCGCGAACGAAATTGCGTCCTCCTCCCCGCGGGGGAAGGAGAGGCCCCACCACGATCCCAACCCCAGGCGCCACAGCAGGTCCACGTCGTCCCCGAACGGCAGGCCGAACTTGATGGCCAGGTAGTCGCCCTGGTTGTACACCTCCGCGTGCGGCGTGAAGACCGGTTGGAGCGACCAGTCCATCACGCGCAGCTTCTCTCCGAACAGGTTGCGCACCCACGGCACGTTGAACGCGAGGACGCCACCCAAGTCGAACACCACGAGATCCGCAAACGCGCTGGCACCGGCGGGGGTGTCGCCCACCTCTGCCATTTCGGTCAGGTACGCCGCAGCCATCACGGTCACGCCCGACCACAACTTCGGCGCGGGCCACCCGCGGTCGGCGAACCACCCTTCGGTTCGCACGTAGGTGACGCCGCCCATGAAGAAGTGCAGCATGTAATTGGGTGCCCATGCGGCGTCGCCCGCATCCCACGCGCCCCAACGGATGGGGAGGATCTCGTTACTCACGAACTGCCACGTCCCCATCTGATCGATCACCTCGCCGGGGTGGGTGACCGCACGCCACACGCTCGCGGCCGAACGGCGGTAGGGAAAGCGCGTCAGCGAAGGCGAGTACTGATCCAGTTGCCAGATGTCGAGACCCCGGTTGACCAGCATGCTCACCGGGTTGAAGTTGGCATTGCTGCCGTAGGGTTGGAGCCGGAACGACGTCGGCACGCGCTGGCCGCGAGGCTTGGGTAACACATCGACGCGGATCGGATCGACTCGCGCCGTGTCTCGTTCCTCCGCACCGATCGAGTCGACGGTCTGCGCCAGGGTTACGCGCGGCACGGTCGCTCCCAAGAGCAGAGCCGCAAGCCCGAGCGACCGCATCGTGCCCAACGAGTGCGGTGCAGCATAGCGAGCGCCCGCCGTAGGCACGGGCCGAAGGGATGTCTCCGTCATAGTACGCATAACCGGCCCGCAACTTCGCCACGGTGGGGAGGGGGAGTCAATGGGTTGTGAGCTACGAGCGGCGAGACCGTCCGTTTTTCCCACGAGTAAACTCGCGGCTCGGCTGGTCTGTCGCTGAAAGCGACGTCATGGGCCGACGTCGACCGCCCGTCCGCCTGCCCAACTGCCCGCCTGCCCGCCTGCCCGCCTGCCCGTCTGCCGCCAGGGGCGGGTAGGCGTTTTGACGCGCCATCCAGCGGACGCGACGGCCGGCGTGGATGAGACGCGTTGGACCCCGAGGCCCTCCGCTTCGCTCTGCCTACCCACCCCGCGGCACGATAGCGGGGAGGTGTCAACGGGATGTCAACACGTTGGGTGGGTTTGAGCTACGAGCTGTGAGCCAGGAGCTATGGGCCGTGGGCTATGAGCTATGGGCCGTGGGCCGTGGGCCGTGGGCTATGAGCTATGGGCTGCGAGTAGCTCCGATGCGCTCGCGACGCCACCTGGCGGCCCTGGCCCTTCTCGCCTAATCTCCCAGCGCCATGAAGATCTTGATGACGCTCATCTTCTATCCGCGGGGCGGCAGCGCGCAGGTCGCCCGCTATCTCTCCCGGGCGCTAATGGATTTGGGGCACGACGTGCATCTCCTGACCGGATCGCTGCTCGACGGCGATCCCCAACACGACGCGGAGGTGTTCTATGCGGGCATCCCCCTGACCGCGGTCGACTACACCGCCGCGTGGCAGGGATTCCAGCGGGGTGAGGATCCCATATCGGATTCGTGGGATGTGCCGTTCCACCCGAGTTACGAGGACAAGCCCGGCGTACCGGATCGAGTCTTCTACGAGATCGGGCCATCCAGCCACACGGCACTCGTGGAGTGCTGGGTGAGAGCCTTGACCCAGGTGGGTAACGCGTTCGATGCGGATCTCTTGCACCTCCATCACCTCACTTACGCGCATGCCGCGGCGGCTGAGGTATTTCCCTCGCTACCGCGTCTGACCCAACTCCACGGCACGGAGATCAAGATGTTGGAGAAGCTCGCCGTGTTGGAGAGGAATTCGGCCACCCCCACCCCCAACGAGTTGCACGGGTTCTGGCGCGGCGTGCTGCGGGAGGCCGTCAATACGTCGAGTCATTTCGTTGCCATCAGTCCCGACGTCCGTGAGCGGGCGGTGGAACGGCTCTCGGTGGACGACGGAAGGATCACGACCATTCCCAACGGCGTCGATACCTCCCTCTTCCAGCCGCTCGAATGGTCTACGAGCGACAAGCTCGCGTTCCTACGAAGGATCTTGGTCGACGATCCGCAGGGATGGGACGAGGGCGGAGCGCCCGGCAGCGTGCGTTACGACTCGGCCGCTCTCGACAGGTTCACGGACGCTTCGGGCCAGATGAGGCCCCTCGCCATCTTCGTCGGACGGTTTCTCGACTTCAAGCGGGTACCGATGCTGCTCAGGGCGGTCGCCCAGGTAAACCGGACACTGGCGAGCGGCAGTGAGCCTTCCTTCAACCTGCTCGTCTGGGGGGGCATGCCCGACGAGTGGGAAGGCGAGCACCCGCACACCGTCGCCCGCTCTCTCGACCTGCCCAACGTGTTCTTCTGTGGCTGGCTGCCCCACGACATCCTCTCCCAGGGGCTCAACCTCGCCGACATCCTCGTCGCGCCGTCCTTCAACGAGCCATTTGGACAGGTGTACCTCGAAGCGATGGCCACCGAGATGCCGGTCATTGCCACCCGCAGCGGCGGACCGCTCGATTTCGTGGTGGACGAGGGACCACGAGCGAACGGATGGTTCTCCGAGGTGGACGACGTGGATTCCCTGGCTGGGGTGATGCACCGGGCACTCACCGACGAGGGCGAGAGACAGCGCCGCGGGGCCAACGCGCTGAGCCTCATCCGTAAGCAGTACGATTGGCGTGACATCGCCCAGCGGTATGTTGAGCTCTACGAGTCAATCAGCAGGGTACCCCAGGGACACTGAGCATCTGCGATCAGGCAGCGGCGGAAGCGGCGAGGATCCCGACGACGACGGCGGCAACCATCGCGATGACTTGGATCAGAAACGCGTTCCCCAGCTTCTTCAGGGCGGCCATCATGTGATCGATGTCGTTGCCCTCGGTGACGACGACCGCCTTCAGGGAGCCCGCAACCCCGACGAACACCAGCCCGATGACGATCGAGACGATTCCCGCCGGAAGCGGGCCCAGCAAGATCTGAAGCGCGCCCAAAACGATCGAGATGATGCCCCACAGCTTCGTGTAGGTTGCGGTCTTCTGAATGATCACGTTCTGTGGGACCGTGAACTCGTAGCCGGCGGCGGGTTGGTTTTCGTTTTCGTCCATTGTCGTGCCCTCTCTCTCGTCGTGGGTGGGCTGTCTTGAAACCAACTGGATTCATGTACGAAGGTAAAACGCCGTGCTATCTGCCGCTCGGGATCCGGGAGGTGATCGACATGAACTGAGAACTGAGAACTGAGAATTGAGAACTCCCCACCCCACACCCCATTCTCAATTCTTCATTCTGTATTCTCAAATCTGAAATCATCAGTTCCCTCCCACCTTCACCTTCAACTCCTCGAAGAAGCTCTCGACCACGATCAAGTCACCAGTATTTTCGGAGCCTCGCCGCTAAACGCCTGCTGTCAGGAAAACTGCCAGTAACGCCCGGAATGTCGAGATCCCTGGTGCGAGGGCGTACCCACGGATAATCCGCTCACGCGAGGCCCCGCTGTCTCGGCGCTACCCTCCACGCCCGCGCGCCACTTCCCTTTGTTCGCCCCCCTCAAAGTAGGCATAGTTTTTCCTGGTGTAGCTAGCCCACTCTTGGGGTACGTCCTCTTCGGGGAAGATCGCGGTCACGGGGCACTCCGGCTCGCACGCCC
>JADFPO010000199.1 GCA_022562295.1 Gemmatimonadota bacterium | reverse complement strand
CTCGCACCAGGCGATCCCATCGGGGGTGGGGGTGGCAACAGCAGAAACTAGAGCCGCAGATGAACGCAGATCTTGTGCAGATTCACGCAGATCCGGTCTACTAGCATCCGTGTCTGCGTGGATCTGCGCAAGCAAAACGGGAAGGCCGAAGCCTTCCCGTTTGCGCGGGCCTACCATGTACCCGCGTTTGGTCACTACGGCACCAGGTTCTGCGGCCGATACCGGAGGAAGAACACCCCTTCCTTGCCGCTCGCGACGACGATGGTGCCGCTCGCGAAGAACGGGTAGTTGCTCCAAGAGCCGTCGAACTCGACCTCTTCACTCCATGGGACGGTGTCGAGGAATCCGACCTCCTTGGGGTTTTCGGGATCGCTGATGTCCAGGATTCTGAGTCCGCTCACGTAATTCGATTGGTACATCAGGTTGCCCTTGATGTACAAGTTGTGGTCGATCGTGAACGTCTCTCCGAAGTGCTCCTTGACCATGATGGGGTCGTCGAGATCTGCGATGTCCCACACGAGAGTACGTGTGCCCTCCATCGGCTGACCGGCCTGCAGCGAGGCCGATTCGTCTCCCTCGTCGTTCATGAAGAAGTACTTGTGGTCGTCGGTGATCCACCCCTGGTGGGCGTATGCCACGTTCGGATAACTCGCTGACGAGATCGCCACCGTGTTCTCTTTATCCGAAACGTCGGCGATGGACAGGGAATTCTCGTTCGACCCGAAGCAAATTTCTTTGCCCACGTGCTCGGTGTCAGGTCCGTTGTACACGATGCACATGGCATCGTGGGAGTAACCTGTCCGGTTGTTGCCGGTTTCGGTATCGGCGAAGCACCCGGCGAAGGTGGGCTCGGTTGGGGTGCGGATGTCGATGATGTGGAGGCCGCCGCCGCACGTCTCACCACCGCCGCTTGAGCCCACCGCGTACGCGAATCCGGTCTCCTCGTTGATCACGATATTGTGGGCGGAGGCGATGCCGTCGTAGTGTGCGTCCTCTTCGAACGTGACCGGGGCGTTCCGGACATTGCGTAGCTTTGTCAGGTCGAAGATCTGCATCCCATGGTCACGCGCGCCGTCGGCCACGATGAAGGCGTGATTGCTGTACACCTTGATGTCGCGCCAGGAGTTGCCGCGCGAGCCCGCCGTCTTTGGCAGGTTACCCAAGTACACTGGCCTTGCCGGATTCGTGACGTCGATAAAGGCAGTGCCGTCGGTACGGCCGACGATGGCGTATTCGTTACCTGACTGCGGGTCGGTCCAGCCCCACACGTCGTTGGTGTTGGCGCCGCGCCCGCCTCCGATGCCGGCGACCGGCAAGAATGAGACGAGGTCGACCTGACTGCACTCGAACTGATCCGCCTTGCCGTCGCTGCAGGCGATTTCCCCGTCGACGAGGGGATCGAGGCCTTCGGGATCCGGACCAAACAGTTTCTCGATGGCTCTCCAGGAGTCGCCGTCACGCTCCATGATCACCGCGGAGCCGAGCCCAAAATCGTCGCCCGTCGCTCCGACGATCGCCAGGTCACCGGCGATGGTGATCGTGCTGCCGAAGTTGTCTCCCACGTCACCGTCCAACCCGGCCAGTTTGCTCACACTGCCGAACTGATCGGTGTCGCTGTCGTACGCGATGCGATAGACTCGTCCCACTGCGTCGGCGCCTGGTGAGCCAACCCAGAGCTCGGCTTCGTTCACAACGATCGTACTGCCAAATCTTCCGCCGGAGACCCGGTCGTGGGCACTCAGCGTGACACCTTCGACCCACTCTCCAGAACGAAGACGGTAGGTGCGGATGTCACCGCGGCCATTGTCGAGGCCGGGGGTACCGATGAGCGCCTGCCCGTCGAGCCACGCCACTGCTGAGCCGAACACCGCTCCTGGTTGCGAGTCGTCTTCATCGAGCTCCAGCCTCGCCTCTCGACTCCAGTTGCCGGAGTCGTCGAGTCGGAAGATGTAAGCCGCTCCGCGTGACTGAAGCTCCTGACTGGCCTGGATGGCGCCGGTCAGCAGCCGTTCGCCGTCGAACGCAAGCGACCAACCGAAGAACTCCTGCGGGCTGGCCTCGTCTCCCGGCACCAATTTCGCTTCTTGAATCCATGCGCCGCCGGCGTCGCGATGAAAAACCCAAATAGCGCCACGACTCTCGTTGGCTCCGAGCGCGGAGATGAACAGGCGGTCGCCGTGCAACAGTCCAAAACGTCCAAACGATTCCCCCGCAGCGAGGTCATCGGGACGCAACTGCTCGACGAACTCCCATTCGTTTCCGCTCCGCCGGTAGACCCACGCCGCGCCGGTACTCTCGTCGAGGAGCGTGCTCCCGACGATCATCGACCGATCGTCCAGGGCGATGAAGCGCCCAAAATAGTCGCCGCCCCCCCCCTCGTGGGCTGGGGCCATGAGGGTCCCGGACTGCTGCCAGCCGGCGCCTGCCCTCCGGTAGATGTAGATGGTAGCCGCGTCGGTCCGATTGACCGGCTCACTTATGAGAATCTCGCCGTTTCGGATCGCCGAGTAGGCCCCGAACTGCTGGGCCTGAAGCTGCGTGCTCGCGAAGACGGTCAGTGCCATCAGGGGAAGTAGCTTGCTCATCCAAACCTCGTTTATGAGTTTGTGTGTTACCGAAGTCATTGTTGCATAACGACTTCCGCCCACACGCAAAGAAACCGTCGCGCAGCGCTTCGGGGCCATTTCCCGCTTACGCTGGCAGTGGACGGTGGAGGTGCGACGGAAGTGTTGTACTCCCTACGCGCGTTGGGCTCAAAGGTTCCGCACAGATCAGAGTCCCCGCCGCGCCGCGGCTCTGGTATAATGCTTCGGGAGGAAACGCGCCCTCAAGGCGGGTTGCAACAAAAGTCGTCTCAGGCGCATCTCACAGAATAATGAATCCCGTAACAGGCTTAGGTTCTCCATGGCGTTTCCGCACAACCTCGTGACTCGTGGTGCCTGGTTCGTTTCAGCCTCCGTCGCAGTCATCCTCGTCGCCAGGGGGCTGGGCCGGGACGACGATGCCCCTGTCTCGCAGGTGACGGTTGTCAACCTGGTTCCCGAGATCCTTCCGGAGCGAGCCATGGAATGGGATGCCCATCTGGTTGAATTGGAGAACGTGATCGTTGCGCTCACCATGATCGGCGACGATGAGAGCGTTGTCGAGGGCTTCACCCTGACCAAAACCATGGATGTTCGCGTCACCGCGGTGGGCGAGGGAACGGGTGGTCAGATGCACGACTACGGCGCGATTCTCGACGCGGCGACTCAGCGGCCAGTGTGGACCATGGACATGCGGGCCACCCATCACGCGGGCGGTGCGGACAAGAACCGCATGATCGACGAGATGGTTTCATTGGAGGCCGGCAGCTATCTGGTGTACTACGAAACCGACGGGACGCACTCATATGGCGACTGGAATTCGGAAGAGCCTTGGTACCCCGAGCTGTGGGGCATCACCGTCAGCTCACACGCCCCGATAGACCGTGAGGTCGTCCGTCCCTACGACGACCGTGCCAACGACGCCGTGCTGGCACGGATCGTTCGGGTCAGAGACGACGAGTATCTCGAGCAACGGTTCACTCTCGACCGGGCTGCCGAGTTGCAGGTGTACGCGATCGGTGAAGGCGACGCCAGTGAGATGTACGACTACGCGCAGATAGAAGATGCTCGGACGGGGCGAGTCGTGTGGCGGATGACCTACCGCGAGACGGAGCACGCGGGTGGGGCGGCGAAGAACCGGGTATTCGATGCCTTCATGCGTCTCGAAGCTGGGGAGTACATCCTCGTGTATCAGTCCGACGATTCACACTCGTTCGGCGACTGGAACTCTGCCGCCCCCGAGGATCGGTTCAATTACGGGGTGACGATTCTCCGCCGCTGATTGAGCTGTGGGCCTTGGGCTGTGAGCTGTGGGCCGCAAGCTCGTGGCTCGCAGATCCTCAGCGGCAGAGCAGCCGAGCCATTAACCAACGCTCAAAGCCCAAGGCCCACAGCCCCTCGGACCTCCCCCCCCCTCCCCCCACCGGGTACCCGCCACCGGACCATTGCCCTATTTTCCAATGCCTCAACCCGGCATCCGCACCCCGCAGCTTTTTTCGGTGTAACTGTGTCTCAAC
>JADFPO010000016.1:19698-45992 GCA_022562295.1 Gemmatimonadota bacterium | reverse complement strand
GCTGTTTGCCGCAGTGACGCGGCATGCCAGCCTCATAGAAATCTTTGGTGGGGACGGCTCGCGTGTCACAACGGCAAAGGGTCCGCTTCATGTCGAACCGACGTACCGGGTTCGTCAGGGCGAAGAAGGCAAAGCCCTTTTGGCTACGGGGCAGGATTTACGATTCGGCTACGTGGATGGATCAGCGTCGAGAGATTACGTGTTCGCCCTGTTCTCCGGGCGCACGAGAGAAGGAGCCATGGGGCGGCACTACATGGGGCGCTTCGTACACGTATTCGATTGGGCTGGCAACTTCGTCAAGGCGATTGAATTGGACGCTGATGTCGTGACGATCGCCGTGGATGAAGATTCAAATGTGCTGTATGGAGTCCGCCACGATCCCCATCCGGCGATTGTGCGATACTCGCTCGCGGGGGTTCTGGACAGGGGCAGTCGAGATCGGACGTTGGCCGACGACTGATTGATTTGGCCGTGGCGTTTTCAACGATGCCTGGCCCCCAACGGATCGGCACCGTTCGAGGAACAGCTCGCGCACCAGGTCGGCTGCGAGGTGGGTTCCGCCCGCGGCAAGACCCAGCCGTCGCTTCTTGACGCGATAAAACCGGTTCGTATCGTACCCGAGCTGCCGGGCGACGCTAGCGGCGGGCCGCCCCTCGCGGGCGGCTCGCTCCGCCACGTGCATCAACAACATCCAATCCAGGAACTCCTTGGGTGGAGGGAGCCCTCCGTGCATAAAGCGGCGTGTCAGCGTGCGCGACGAGATGTGCAGGTCGCGAGCCAGGCTCAGCACCCGATGGGCACTGTGGGATTTGGCACTGGTCACCTTGGCCGTTGCGACACGCAGAACGCTTCGCATGTTCTGCGTTAGATGCGGCATCGCCGTGGTTACCACGCGCTCACAGCCGGGACACACGTGGCCCGTGTTCACGAAGCGAATGAAGCCACACAAGAGCCCGAAGGTTGCCACCGAGAAATTCTGGACCTTGGAGCAGACCCGATCGAGGCCGCCGAAGCGAGGGAGCATCTCCAAGCCGTCGGCGCGGACGGGGACATATAGGAGAATACGGAGTGCCGGGTTGGTCTCGATGATGTTCATCAGCGTGGCCGCCGCGGCCGGCGTCCACGGATGCAGATCGTAGACCAAGCGGTGCAACGGCGGATGGGTTCCGTCTAGCAGGTGGCCGATCGAGGTGTCAACCGGGTCCGCTCCAACGACGTGCACCGCCCTCGCCACGCGTTCCCGAGCGCGCTCCGACGTGAGGCAAACGAGAATCTCGTTGCGCGAGGTCTGTATTTTCACGGAAGAGTACGCCGGCTATTGGCGGTCTCTGGAGAGCAACGCCGCGACTTGTCTCGGAACATCGGCAAGGTCCGTCCTGATGTAACGCGCGCGGCCTGCACTGTCTAACAGGGTGTAACCCGGCATGTCCCAGAACCCCAGCGCCGCGTAAGCAACTCGGCTCTCGTCGTGGAACACCGGCAACGTGATCCCGTGCTGCGCCACGAACTGACGGGTCTCCGCTGTCGGGGGTTCGGCAAATATGACAAACACTTCCACGGAATCCCCCGCCGTGGCCCGGAGGCGAGCGGAGATTTCTTTCAGATGTTCGACTTCCTCGCAATCCCGGCAGAACCGGGTTAGGTACGCGACGAGCGTAACGTGTCCGACGGTCAGGTCGTTGAGCGGGTACCGTTCTCCTCTCATACCGGTTAACTCCACGTTCTCAGCCACGCTGCGGTTCACGGACTCGGCGAGCGTGCTCCGAAGCATTTCGGTGAGGGCACCTTCGCGAAGCATCTCCCACGCGGCCTGACCAAGGGCGCTTCGACCCACTACTTCAATGGAATCCACTTCCATTTGCCTGGTGTTCGGATCGGCGGCAACGCGGGCCAGCATCGCGATCGCGTTCGTCGTATCACCCAGTGCGAGATGAGCGTTTGCCATAGCCCTGAACGCGTTGGCGTCCCATCCTTCGATGATGGCCAAGCCGAGCGTGTCGAGGGCGGCAACCGGCTGGTCCATTTGCTGCACTAACGCTTCGCCAAGTGCGGTGAGGGCGCGGCGGCGCAACGTGGAGAGGCGAAGCCGGTCCTCTCGCACAGTGCTCTGCAGCGCTCGATTCTGGCGGTCGTCCTCGTCCCATTGTGCCAACTGGCCCCGCAACCTCATCATCGCGTTCGTTTTGAGGGCGGGGATTTGGAGCAGGTCCATCGCAATGTTGACGCTCGCCCACGGTTCGATGGCTTGTCGCCGATCAGCCCAACGCTGTATGTCCCCTGGCACGCCGGTCTGCAGCGCTTGCCTGTAGCCGTTTCTTGGGAGTTCCGCTTGGGTGGAGGGGTAGGCCTGCCACAGCTCTTCCAGCTGCTCGAGGGCGAGGTCCGGTCGGTCACGGTGTCTCTCGGTGATGACGAACACCTGCGCTTGCACGGCGGTTGGGTGGCTGGGTGCCTCGGTCAGCAATCTGTTGCGCCAGTGATTGAGCCGATCCGCATCTCCCAAGCCGAGCGCATACCTGTACGTGCCGGCGAGCTGCTGGCCGGTCAACGATTTTCCTGCGTAGTCACGCTCGAAACGGGCGAATCTGGCTGCGTGCCCTGCTCTGCGCACTCTGTCGTACGCTTCGCCCGCGCCAACCTGTTCGAAGAAGTCGACTCGCGCCCAGGCTTCGGGATTATCTGGGTACAGTGTGGTTGCCAACCGCGCGGTCGCGAGCGCTAGTGCTCCGTTACGTTCCATCCATTCTTGCTGTTTCTGCACCAGCGCGTCGTAGAGCGGGATGCCCGCGTTTTCTACTAGGAATTCCCCCAATTCGCCGCCGCGGCTGTCCACCAACTCGCCTGCCACGTCTTCGACGGCGAAGGCCGCAAACACCGCCGAATCGGGAAGCTCGAGGATTCCTCGGAAGAGCCCGCCGTCGTGGCGGTAGAGGGTCGCGCTGATGACCTTGCGGTTCTGGGCGCCCGACAGCTCGTCACCCGGCACGCGATAACGCGCACGGACCACCAGGAGGTCTTCGTCGGCGAACATCGACGTGCTACGGTACTCGATCTCCACCGTGCGACTAGTGGAATTGGCCACCCGGAGGTTCAATTCGCTGAACTCTGCACCCAGTTCCCCAACCATGAAGACGGTCGCAACCGAAACGGCCAGCAGAGCCAACACGGCCGCGGCCCGCCACATCGCCGCGGGCACGAAAACCCGCCTCGGCGGATCGGCCACCGGAAGAATTACCGACTCACCCTTCGCATGTCGATCGAGGATCCGCTCGAGCGCGCCGGCCGGCGGGCCCACGTTCAAAATTCCCGGCGCCTCCTTGGCGATCCGGCGAAGAGACATGATCGTGCGTCGACAGGCCGAGCATTTGGCGAGGTGAGTGGAGACGCGTGCCTTGCGGGACTCCGACAACTCGCGGTCGGCGTACTCGTTGAGTTCTGCGAAGCTCGGATGCGTCATCATCGGGACTGCTCCAGGCGCTTTCGCAGAATCCTTCGGGCTCGGTGCAGGCGAACCCGCGACGCCCCTTTGCCTATGCCTAGCATCTCACCTATCTCACTGTGTGTATACCCCTCGACGTCCCGCAGGACGAAAACCGTCCGCAACGCCCCGGGTAACGCGTTCACAGCATCCTCCAACTCCATTCGATCCGTGGGGGACAACCCGCCCCCCCCAGCCTCCCCCCCCCCTCGGCCGGGCCCGGAGGCAGATGGTCCAGGTCGACCTCCGCCTTCCGCTTTCGCTGGCGGAGCTTCATCAAAGTCGTCCTTGCCGCGACCCGTTTGATCCACCCCTCGAGGCTGCCGCGACCGGCGTAGTTCTGCAGAGCCCTGGGTAACCCGAGGAAAACGTCCTGGAGGACATCCTCCGCATCCACGGGGGACCCGGTCAATCTGTACCCGATCCGGTACACCGTATCTCCATAGCGCTCATAGAGTTGCGTTATGGCGGACGGCTCCCCGGACCGAGCACGATTCAGAAACTCAGCCTCTTCGAGGTATTCTTTCATGCCAATTGGCATCTCCAACCGCACCCGGGGTCGAGCTTTCGCTCTACCAACCAGATGCCGTGAATGGCCCCAACGTTACAAGTTGCGCCGGGCGGTGGGATGCTCCACTACGAGCGTCATCCGGCTCTTCGGGACCCAGCGTCGTTGGGCGTCGTGAAACCGGCCCGATCCGCAGCTGCCTGCCGTCGCTGGCGGGTCAACTTCGGACTCCTTCCTTAAATAGGCACCCGAGAAGAGAAGTAGGGAATGCCTCGGGGCCACTGCCCGGGTGGGGGGACGGCCGGCGTCGGCAGAGGTGAGCGGAGCTAGTGTCTGCGGGGAGGGGGTTCTGATCGGTACATTTTGGGACGGCTACCGGTCCTGCGTCAGCTCCGCCATTCGGGCCCGATCGGCGATCTGCTCGGCGCCATCACCTGCGGTGAGTTCCTGCACGAGTTGCCTGGTGAGGTCGATCGATTCGCGGATTTTGGCTGCCAGCGCCGCGTCAAACGGACGGGGCTCTCCTCGGAAACACCCCAGCGACCGCTCGATGACGGCCACGAAATCAGACACCTCGGTCAGTCCCATGACCGCCGCACTCCCCTTGATCGTGTGTGCGCCTCGACAGATCACGTCCCGGATGTTGGAGTCGTCAGGCGTGTCCAGCAGTGTGTGGCACGCCGTCTCCATTCCGCCGAGAATCCGCTCGGCTTCGCTCAGAAACAACGGCATCAGACTCTCGAAGCCGCTGCCCATCAGCGGGATTCCGAGATGTAGACAGATTGTCGAATTGTCAGCCACACAGATTCAGAGGACGCCATGCACCGCTTGGAATTGGGTTGGAAGACTTGGTTCGGCCGGCGCAATCACCGCCGAAGTTTTGGCTCAGGGGTAACCTTGTCCGTGGAAGCCCGAATGGCAACCTTGCCGGTCAGCAGAACCTCACGGCGCGCTGCGTTTAATCAGGGGCAGGCGTTCCGTCCGGCTCAAACCGCCGCAGCGATGTTGCCGGCGGGAATCTTCAAGAGATGTCGCGGTTCCTCGCCCCTGATACTGGCGGTTGCACCACTTCCGGTTTGGAGCCGGCCGTTGACCTGACCTCCTTCGTGCACCAACAGCTGATTGGTCGTGATATCCCCGTCGATGAGCGACGTGGTGTGCAACTCCGTTCGTTGGGTGGCGATGATCGAGCCATTCACTTTGCCACCGACGACGACCTCAGGTGCACAGATGTCTCCCTCCACTTTCCCGCTCTCCGCTACCGTCACTTGGCTCTCCGATTGCACATTCCCTACTACCGTACCGGCAATCGTGACGGCGCTCACCGTGTCGATTTGACCTTGAATCCTCATGTCCACGCCGATGAGCGATGGTGATCCGGCGCGGCGGGATTTCCCGGAGGACCGATCGGCCGGGCGGCCCTTACCATTTCTGGCCGAGAACGCTTTGAGCATCTGCTCCTCTCTCGCATAGGCTTTGCTGTTAGGCGGCGTTCGGTGGAGTCCTCGACGTCGCTCGTTGTGGGAGGTACGTAGCAAGATTCGTGCTGGCCGGACCCGCGTCAGAAATGGTTTGCCGCCGCCGGTTCCGGCCGACTCATGAGAGTGTGCGTACGGCTGGAACGGCCGCGCTACGGTACAAAAGAACCTTTTTGGGGCGCGGCTCGGGGAAGCAGGCGTGCGACATTGGCCCCGCGGCTCTCGCGTCGTGATTTGCCAGGCCGGACATTCGTGCCGGGAAAGGGTCGTCCCGCCCCCCCCCCGGGGGTCGATGGTCGGTGAGTCGGGCCAACCCCACGCAGAGTGCTGGGACTATGGCATATCGCCCGAGCCCTGGGTGTGCGACCGACCGGGCCGGTTCGCGCGGCTGTAGCAACGGAGCAACGACGGCGATAACTTGCTGGCGGGTTTCGTCGGTGGACTGAGACTGTTCGAAATGGGAGGTGCTTGTGCTTTTCGCTCCGAGAGCCACAACCGTAGCTCTAATGTTGGTCGTGGCGATTCCGATGTTGGCGCCAGCGGCATCCGCTCAGAACAGTGTGCGGCCTCTGGCTCCCGAGGCCGCCAGCCCTGTGGCCGGGTTGCGGTGGGCAGCTGCGGCTAGGCTCGCGGCGCCGCGACCGATGTTGATTCGGGGCTTAGCCTCTCCTCCCGAGTCGGCGCGCCAGGCGATGGTGCGGCCTCACCCCGGCTTCGCGAGCGCGGCGGCAGTCCTGTTGCCGCCGGTTGCGTCTCGGGTCGATGCACCCATCCGGGAACTGATTCGTGTCCAGATGGCCAAAAAGCAGCGGGGCCGGACCCTCATGATCATTGGTGGCGCCGCGTTCATCGGCGGCGGCATCATTGGTGGCACCGAAGGTGCGCTGATGGCGCTCGGGGGTGTGGCGGTCGGGACGTACGGGTTGATCATGTTTTTGGACGATAGCCGTCCGATGTGAGGAGTACCGATCGTGGCTGGGTGGTGAGGAGTAGCGCGAGTTACGCATCCCGAACGCTGGTACGTGTCCATGTCGGAATCACCCGAGGCTCGCTTCCGACCGGAGGAGGTGGAGCAGATCCGCCGGTTGATTGTCACACATGACGCCACCATCTCCTGTCCACGATGTGGGAAGGAGTTGACGACGAGCCTCCCGCTGGCCGGCGGCGGCACGATGGCGATGGTGTGGGAGCTTCGCTGCGAAGGGTGCCGTCTCAGCGTCGTTCTCTCAGACCCGTCGTGAGGATCGAAGCGGTAACGACTCGTTCAAGATTCGAATTGGAGCTGATGGTCGACATCGGCCGCGTAGTCGATACCCGCCAGCCCAAATCCGAATAGCTTCAAGAACTCCGCCTGATATCCTTCGAAGTCCGCGATCTCCGAGAGGTTTTCTGTCGAGACCGTGCCCCACAGCGGCACGAGTGCGTTCTGTACTTCGTCTCGCATCTCCCGGTCGTCGAGACGGATCAGTCCGTGTTCGTCCGTTGGGGGGAGGAGGGGGGGGGACCCGCCGGTGTAGAGGTGAGTGGCAAAGAGCCGGTGAATCTGCTCGATGGATCCTTCGTGGAGGTTCTTCTCTTTCATGACCCGATACAGCAGTGAGATGTACAGCGGCACCACGGGAATGGCCGAACTGGATTGCGTTACTAGCGCCTTCATCACGCAAACGTGTGCACCGCCTCCCCGGGTTGCGAGCCGTTCGTCGAGGGCCGTGGCCGCTCGCTCCAGGTCCTCCTTGGCTTTGCCGATCGTCCCTGCGCGGTAGATCGGCCAAGTGAGTTTCGACCCGATGTAGGTGAAGGAAATCGTTCGCGCTCCCGGTGCCAGCAGCCCCGCAACCTCGAGAGCGTCGATCCACATCGCCCAGTCCTCCCCACCCATGACGGAGACTGTCGCAGCGACTTCCTCTTCGGTCGCCGGTTCTATGGTGATCGACTTGACGATTTTCTTGTCGGTGTCGAGGGTCAATCCCTCGTACACCTTCCCGATGGGCTTGAGCACAGAGTGGGCGACTTCGCCGGTCTTGGGGTGGATGCGGCGGGGCGAGGCCAGGCTATACACCACGAGGTCCACGGGCCCGATTCCATCCCGCAGCAGGTCCACCGTCCGCGCTTTGATCTCATCCGAGAACGCGTCACCGTTGACGCTCTTGGCGTACAGTCCGGCGGTCTTGGCGGCGCGCTCGAAAGCGATCGAATTGTACCATCCTGCCGTGGCCGGCCGGCGCGCGATTGGTTCTTTTTCGAAGAACACGCCAACCGTTCCGGCACCGCAGCCAAAGGCGGTCGTGATCCGGGATGCGAGGCCGTACCCCGTCGATGCCCCGATGACCAAGACGTTCTTCGGGCCGTCGGCGATCTGCCCCTGCTCGGTGACGTAGCCGATTTGTTCCCGTACGTTGGCCTCACAACCGGTTGGATGTGATGTGAGACAAAAAAACCCTCGAGTCTTGGGTTCGATGATCATGTCAGTAGCGTTGGTTCGAGTGAGGGTGATTCGTACTCTCACAATTAAGGCACAGGACCCTTCCGTTACAACACCGAAAGCGGTGCGCTTGCCCGGTGGCGTTCGGCTCGATATATGGTCTCCATGAGCCAGCCTCCGGCGCACTTCACTCCGCGCGACTTCGCGCTCGATCTCAAGGCCGAGGCGACGCCATTCGTGGTCCTGGCCGTCTCGGCCGCATCACTGATCGCCGTGAAATATTTGGTCATGCCGGTGTGGTTCCACGAAAGCTTCTCCGACGTCTTTCAACCACTTTCCACCTACGTCTGGTGGGCTGGTGTGTACGTGCTTGCCTGGTTTGCATTGCCGCTCGTCATTGGAGGATGGCGGGGTTTCGCGCCTAGCCAACTCGGTCTTGTGACGCAAGGTCTTGCCCGCAAACTTTGGATGTACGGGGTGCTCTACCTCGTGGCGATGATTTTCGTGGCCGTGGCCTCGTCGCGCCCGGCGTTTCTGCAAATGTATCCGTTCCTCCGGGCTGGCGAGCTGGTTACCTGGTCGTGGAGGCTGTTGCTTGGCTTCTGGGCTCTCTACAGCCTCCAGTTTTTCTGCGTCGAGTTCTTCTTTCGCGGGTTCATGCTCTTCACGCTCCGGCCGCGATTCGGCTACGCGTCGATCGCGGTCATGATCGTGCCGTACAGCATGATTCACTTCGATAAGCCGTTGCCGGAAGCCGTTGCCGCGGTCGTCGGCGGTACCATCCTCGGATGGCTGGCCCTGCGGACCAAGAGCATATGGGGTGGCGTCCTCCTGCACATCGCGATTGCGATTTCGATGGATACCCTGGCGATGCTGCAAGACGAGACGGGGTTTCCGAGTGCGTGGTAGGGGTAGCGGTTAGCAGTCAGCCGGGCTTGGGTTTGAGCTTCGGATGAAGGCTACCCCGGATGTGGCACCCATGCGTGAAGGCTCTCGGCAATTCCTCGAATCGTTGCGGGATTGGTGCGGCAGCATCCCCCGATCAATCGTGCGCCGGCGTCGTACCACTCTCGTGCCCGATCCGAGAAGTCGACGTCATCCGGGTCACCGATCCAGATCTTCTTCTTGGCGTCCCATGTGTCGCCGCTGTTCGGGTAGATCACGAGCGGTTTGTCGGTGGCCATTTTGGCGATTGCGAGTAATTCAGGTACGAAGCTCGGCGCCGTACAGTTGACGCCCACTGCCACAACCCGATCCGATTGTGCGGCCACCGCGACGCAGTCGGCGAGCGGTTCCCCGTGGCGCACGCGGCCGTTGTCATGGCAGCTGAAGCTCATCCAGGCATCGTAGCCCGGGAAATCCTCGAGAAGTCGAACCAGCGCTTCCGCCTCCACCTGACAGGGGATCGTTTCGCAGGCCAGGATGTCGGGATCGGATCCGACCAACACCTCCATGCGCGGGCGGTGAAAGGCCGTCAGCTTGGCGGCCGTGAGACCGTAATCACCGCAGTACTCAGAGCCGTCGGCCAGCCACGCTCCGTAGCACCCTATCGACGCGGCGATGAGCGGGGGGCGGCGCCCGTCCGCCACCTCGTTCATGAATCGGTCGCGGGCGTCCCGCGCAAGCCCAACGCTGGTGCGCATGAGATCGGCAGCGGCCTTCTTACCGATCCCCCGTCGTGCAAACCCCTCGAAGGTGGCTTGATACGTGGCCGTCGTGGCCACGTCCGCGCCGGCCCGGAAGTAGTCGTAGTGAACCCGTTCGATGAGGTGGGGAGCTTCGGCGAGGACTTTTGCCGACCAGAGGGGGTCGTTGAGGTCGGCGCCCAGCCGCTCGAGTTCCGTGGCCAAACCTCCGTCGAGAATTACCACTCCCTGTCGGTCCAGCATGGCACCGACGGAATCCCGGGTGTGTTCCATGGGAATGTTCCGACTACTCGTTCTTGCCGAGTGCCACGAGCATGTCGCTGGCGGATGTAAACTTCACCCGAGGACGACCTTGCTCTTTTCCCCGAGTGGTTTCGAGGTCGTTCAGCCGTAGCCAATCATCGTAGGAAATCACCTCGGGCCGTCGAGAGCGCACGAACTGCGCGACCGCGTCGGGATCGGGCTCATTGGGTTGGAGCACCGATCCCGCGGCGAGATCTTCCAGCATCGCGCGGACGGTCTCGGCTGCGTCGGGCTTGTTGGTGCCGATGACGCCGGTGGGTCCCCTTTTGATCCATCCCGTCACGTAGACCCCGACCACCGGCTCCTCCGTGTCGTTCTGGACCACCCGACCGGTCACGTTTCGGACCACCGCCCACTTGTCGTTGAACGGCAACCCCGGTAGGGGTAGGCCCCGGTACCCCACGGACCGAAACACCAGGTCGATGGGAAGATCTTCGAACTGGTCCGTTGGTTTGGGCCGCAGGGACCCCGATTCCGTCCGGTAGAGGGCGTTCTTGACCAATCGCATGGACGTGACGCGGCCGTCCTCGTCGCCAAGCAATTCAACCGGCGACACGAGAAAGCGGATCGTCAGGCGACGAGCTTTGCCCTCACTCTTCTGCTGCGCGAACCCCTGTACGATCTCTACCTTCTTTCGAGTGGTACGATCGTCGGATTCGTCTAGTTCCGCTTGGCTCAAAGGATCGAGCCGCACCTCTTCAGGCACCACCGAGATGTCCGCACCCGGTAATTCTCCCAGTTCACGAACCTCGACGTTGGTGAACGCTGCTTGCGACGGACCGCGGCGCCCCAACATGTACACTTCCTTCACCTTGCTCTCGCGTAAAACCTCCAGCGCGTGGTCGGCAATGTCGGTTTGGGCGAGTTCCTCGTGGGTCCGGCAGAGGATGCGCGCGACGTCCACGGCCACATTGCCGACGCCCACGACGGCGACCCGTTCCGCGGACAGGTCGAATTCGTAGTCGCGGAAATCTGGGTGGCCGTTGAACCACGCGACGAATTCGGTTGCGGGATGGCTACCGCGCAAGTCTTCGCCCGGTATCCCCATTCGCCGGTCGGTCGGTGCCCCGGTGGCGAAACAGATCTGGTGGTAATATCTCCTCAGGTCGTCGAGCGTCACGTGCTCCCCGACGTCGACGTTGCCAAAGAAGCGAAATGAGTCGCGCCGCGCCACTTTGTCGAATACCCGTGTGACGTTCTTGATCTTCTCGTGATCCGGGGCCACACCAAACCGCACGAGGCCGTATGGCGTGGGGAGCCGGTCGAACATGTCCACGGTGACGGTGACATCCGTCTGTTTGAGAAGGTGCTCCGCGGCGTAGAACCCGGCTGGGCCGGATCCGACGACGGCCACGCGAAGTGGATGATCGGGTGTTCCTGGTGAGGGCATGAATCAGTTCCTATGTCAGCTATCAGCCATCAGTTGAGTGTCAGCTAACGCATTTGAAAGGACGCCCTTGCTGCTACCATGGAGTTGAGCAAGGCCCGCGGAACCGCGGCCAGGAGCGGCTCTTGTGAAACGGACCACAAAGTATGCCAGGTTCCACGTCCACCAAGCAAGCACGGCCCGACTCTTGACACGAGCTCAGCTGAAAACTGATAGCTGAAAGCTGAACCCTGAAAGCTACCAGCTGACGCAGCCTCAACCGGTAGCTGGCGGTCCGCCGCCGATGATGGCGTCATACCGCTCCCGATCCGTTGCCCCCTCCGTTCCGATAACCAGCACGCTCGACGACGGGTCCAGGTCGATCGTGTCACGGCTCACCGGGTCATCGGCGAGGCTCAACAGTCCGGCCAAGCCTGCGGCACCCGATTCGCCGGCCACTACCGGTACGTCCTCCCTCGCTAGCAGCCGCATCGCCCACCTCGCGGCATCGTCGTCGATCGTGAGGAAGGCGTCAGCGCCGCGCTCGAGAACGTACCATGCCAGCAGGGACACCTCACCGCACGCGAGTCCCGCCATGATGGTCCCGTGTACGTCGGTGATGGTGGTCGGACGGCCGGCGGCGGCGCTCTTGAAAAGGCAGTCCGCGCGATGTGGCTCAACGATCACCGTGATGGGGCGTGCGGGACCCTGCGTTTCCCAGAGATGGGCGACGAACGCGGCGGCGAGTCCGCCAACGCCGCCTTGAAGGAAAATGTGGCTGGGTCGATCGTTCGCCGGCAGCTGCTCGAGAATTTCTGCGACCATGACCGTGTAACCCTGCATCACGTCACGCGGAATGTTGACGTAGGCGGGGTACGATGTATCTGACACCACGAACCATCCGTGCTGGCGGGCGTCTCGTTGCGACTGCCTCACAGCTTCGTCGTACTCTGAGTCCGTGCGCACGACATCCGCGCCGTAGGCGGCGATTGCGGCTTCTCTCGGCGCACTCACCGCGGCCGGCAGGTAGATCTTGCACTGGCAACCGAACATGTCGGTGCCGGATCCCCAAGCCACCGAGCGACCGTGATTGCCGTCCGTGGCGCACGTGACCGTTATGGCAGACGCCAGCTCCCGATGGGCCCCGCCCATGATCTCCCGGCCGGTCGGGACGGTTTCCCCCCCCCGTGCCCCCGTGAGTCGCTCGACCTCACCCTGAATGACCCGCAACACACCGTACGCACCGCCGAGCGCCTTGAAGCTCCCCAGTCCGAATCGGTCGGCCTCGTCCTTGTACCACAACCGCCGCACGCCCGCTCGCTGGGCTATGTGTGGGAGATCCTTTAGGGGCGTGGCGCGGTAACCCGGCCAGGAGCGGATTTCGCGCAACACCTCTCGATGGCGGGTGCGGTTGAGCACCCACTGCTCGGCCGGGCCGTACGGGGCGTTTCGGTCGAGCCCAGGGTTTCGCAGCAAGCGGATCGGAGGGTTCCCGGTGGTGCTTGGCATTGAGGTACAGAAGAAAACCAGACTCCGGACGTGGGCAAGGTGGGGGGCGGGCAGGCGGGCAGGCGGGCGGGTAGGGGTTCGACGTCGCGTTCTGGTTCCAGGGCGTACATTATCTGATCGATGTTCACCTTTACCCGGGAGCGGGATGATGCGTCAAGTTCGTAGGCTGTCCACGGTGGGGCTGGCGCTTGTGCTTGTGGGTGGATGCGCCAGCGGGGGGGGTGAAGCTGGCGCAACGAGGCCGGCCAGTGGGGGGCGGTATCTCATCCTGAGGGCGGAACTGGAGGCGACGAACTTCACCAATGTATACGACGCCGTTCGTCGGCTGCGGCCCACATGGCTGCGGACTCGGGGCGTGACATCGACGCGCGACGCGGCACCGGTGTTGGCCGTGTTCATCGACAACGTACGGTCCGGCGGCATCGAACGCCTGGAATCGTTGTCGATCGACCAGGTGGAGCGGGTGCGGTATCTGAGCCCGACCGACGCCACGACACGATGGGGCACCAACATGACCCTCGGCGCCATCGAGGTCATCATGAGGAAGCGGGGCTAAGACGGGCAGGTGGGCAGGTGGGCAGATGGGCAGGCGGGCAGATGGGCCCGCCTGGGTTGGGTGGCGGAGGGGCTGGGGCCCGTCGGGATGGGTGGTGCGGCGGCGGGGGCCCGCTTCCTCACGCGTCGTCGAGCAGGTCCTCCAACAACTTGTCGACCACCTCGGTGGGCTGGTCGGCGAGGATCGAGCGCAACACGTCGCCTGCTTCGCGGGCGAGATCGCCTGGATGCTTGCGGTCGCGGCGGAAACGCACGACATGGCCCAGGAGTAGCGGCACGACGGAGTTCTGGGGCAATTCTCTCCGGTTGGAGTCCTCGAACCGAGGAACGCTTGCTGCCCAGGGTTCGTCGGGTTCTTCTTCCTCACCTTGGTGAAAGAGTTCGGCCGGTATGAGGGCGAACAGCCGGCACTGTAGGCCAGGATCTTGCTCGACGGCGGCAAGGGCCAAACGCACCGGCGTGCCGAACGCGCCGCTCTCCTTGATTTCACTGAGCATATCTGGCGGAACGGCGCTGCGGGCGATGAGTTGGTTCTGCGCCTCCAAGAACGTGCCCATACAGACCATCCCGTCGGGTGTCCGGTCGTCCTGCACTTTCTCCACCCGCAAAGGCACCGCATGCTGCGTGGCCACGAACGCCACCGGCGTTTTCGACTCTCGATCGTCCGGATCAGGTGAGGCGGCGTAAGGGTCGTCAGGCGACCATGCGTTCATTGTGCGGCTCGCAATCCAAGAGAGGGTGACACCGGAAAGATACTCGGCTGACACCGCCCCCCAAACCCGAGTCTGGAGGGGTCGCTCCGCCTGATTTCTGCTAGGTTACATGACCTCACGGAGCAAGCAAGGGCCCCGGTCACGTTGTTATCCAGGTCGCCCGACCCTCGGTCCATCAGTCATACAAGTTTGGAGGAGTGTCATGATTCAGCGGGCTCAGCGCTACTCTCTCGGACTCATCGTGGCCGGCTTGTCGTTGGCCGCACAGCCCCTTTACTCGCAAACTTCAGGTGCGGAGGGTGTCCCACCGGCCGACCGTGCCGACGTCGAATCGATCGACGCCATCGTCTTGGCGGTCTACGATGTGATTTCCGGTCCCGCGGGGGAACAGCGCGATTGGGACCGCATGCGATCACTGTTCGCTCCCGGGGCAAGATTGATTCCGTCGGGCCCGCGCCAAAGCGGCGGGTTCGGACATCGTATGTTGCCGCTGGAGGACTATATCTCGACGTCGGGTCCAGTTCTGGAACAGAACGGGTTTTTCGAGGTAGAGATTCATCGCGTGACCGAGGAGTTCGGCAATATCGCCCATCTCTTCAGCACGTACGAGTCGCGCCACAAAGTCGATGATCCCGAACCGTTCGTTCGAGGGATTAACAGCTTTCAGTTGTACCATGACGGAGAACGATGGTGGATCTTGAACATTTTTTGGACCGACGAGCGGACTGCTCCGATTCCGCCGAGGTATCTTCCGTGAAGACGGAACGACGCGGAACCTTTCTTTTCCCGACGGGTTGATCGAATGAAGAAAGTATGTGTGGGGAGCTTGGCCGCGTTGGTCGGCGCGATCGCGATCGCTCCCCCTCCCCAAGCGCACGCCCAATCCGCCGAGCAGCCGAAAGCCTGCTCGGCATCGGCATACCGCCAGTTCGATTTTTGGTTGGGCGAGTGGGAAGTGCGCAATCCCGACGATGAAGTGGTGGGGTCCAATACCATCCGGCGCATACTCAACGGATGCGTGTTGCACGAGAGTTGGATCGGGGCGTCCGGTGGCGGCGGTCAGAGCCACAATATCTACAACATGCAAACCGAACAGTGGCACCAAACCTGGGTCGATGACCGCGGCAGGTTGCTGCAGTTGGATGGCGCGCTGGACGACGAGGGAAGGATGGTGCTCAGCGGTACGACGTTGGCCGCCGACGGCACATCGGTGCTGAACGAGATCTCGTGGGAGCCACTGGAGCGTGGACGGGTACGGCAGGTGTGGCGCATTTCACGAGACGGTGGGTCGAGTTGGCAGGTGATCTTCAACGGATTGTATGTCCGGAAGTGAAGTAGGTCATAGGGGATGGGGGAGGGTGGATGAGGCGTTAGGTGTCGGGTGTCGGGTAACAAGTGACAGCGGCAGTACCGGCCCGATCTTTAGCTGTTGGCTGTTAGCCCGGCGCTAGACACGATTGACAGGCTGTGAGACGAGTTTGACAACTCACGACTCACGACTCACTACTCACGACCCAAAGGTCGTCATCATGCGAAATGTTTCCCTGTCCACCGCTTTTCTGTTGTGCGCGATCGCCGTGCCAGCGCTTGGTCAGGATCTGCAGCAGCGCCTCCCCGTCGATACGTCGGTGACGACGGGGACGTTTGACAACGGGCTGAGATATTACATCCGAGTAAATACGCGTCCCGAGGAGCGGGCAGAACTGCGTTTGGTGGTCAATGCAGGATCGGTGCTGGAGGATGACGATCAGCGTGGGTTGGCGCACTTCGTCGAACACATGGCGTTTAACGGAACGCGTAACTATCCCAAACAAGAACTGATCGAGTATCTCGAGCGCACCGGTATGCGGTTCGGGCCGGATATCAACGCGTATACCAGTTTCGACGAGACCGTCTACATGCTCACCGTGCCGACGGATACGGCGGAGGTGTTCGAGGCGGCGTTTCAGATTCTCGAGGATTGGGCTCATCAAGTCAGTTTCGACGACGATGAAATCGACCTCGAGCGGGGCGTGGTCACCGAGGAATGGCGCCTTGGGCGGGGTGCGAGCGCGCGGATGCAGGACGAGCAGTTTCCGATTCTGTTCAAAAACTCGCGGTACGCGGAGCGTCTCCCGATTGGCGATCCCGAAATACTTCAGGGGTTCGAGTACGAGACGCTCAAACGATTCTACCGCGACTGGTACCGACCCGATCTGATGGCGGTGATCGCGGTGGGCGATTTCGATCGCTCGAGGGTCGAAGCTCTCATACGCCGGCACTTCGCATCCATCCCAGCGGTGCCTGGCGCGAGACCACGTCCGACTTTCGACGTGCCCGACCACAGCGAAACCCTGTTTGCCATCGCGACGGACGCCGAAGCGACGAACTCGTCGGTCGCCGTGTATCACAAGCAGCCCCTGCGGCCCGAAGGGACGGTCGCTGCGTACCGGCAGAGCATCGTCGAACGGCTTTACAACAGCATGCTGAACACACGGTTCTTCGAGATCACGCAGAGTCCCGACGCTCCGTTTCTGAGTGCATCGTCCGGTAATGGGCGCTTCGTTCGGTCGAGCGAGGTGTATTTTCTCGGTGCCGGTGTCAAGGATGGTGGAGTGTTAACCGGTCTCGACGCGGTGCTCACGGAATCGGAGCGGGTTGCCCGGTTCGGCTTCACCGAGTCCGAACTGGCGCGCACCAAGATCAACCTGCTTCGTGGTATGGAACTGGCCAATGCAGAGCGGGAAAAGACCTTCTCGGGCCTCTACGCCAGCGAATACGTGCGTGCGTTCCTGCAAGACGAGCCGATTCCCGGCATAGAGTACGAGTATGAACTCTACCAGGCGTTGTTGCCCGGATTGGAACTGGAGGAGATCAACCGGCTTGGGCGGGAATGGTTAGTCGATCGCAACAGGGTGATTCTGGTCAACGCCCCCGAAAAGGAAGATGTCGCCGTCCCGACCGAAGCCGAGTTGCTGGCGGTCCTGAATGCCGCTCCCGCGAAGGACGTTGCACCCTACGAGGACACCGTCACGGACGCGCCCCTGCTTTCCAGCGAGCCCGCACCTGCCGCCATCGTCAGCGAAGAGCATATCGAGGAAATCGGTGTGACGAGATGGGAGTTGGCTAACGGCGTGCGGGTCCTGCTCAAACCAACCGACTTTCAGGACGATCAGGTCGTGTTCAGAGCCACGAGCCCAGGTGGTCATTCGCTGGTGGAGGATGAGGACTTTGTCCCGGCCATGACCGCCACCGCCGTGGTGGGTCAGAGTGGCTTGGGCGAATTTTCGCTCGTCGATCTACAAAAGGTGCTCGCCGGCAAAGCCGCCAGTGTCCGGCCTGTCATCTCCGCGCTGAGCGAGGGTCTGTCCGGCAGTGCATCTCCGAAGGATCTCGAAACGATGTTCCAGCTCATCTATCTGCGTTTCACGGCTCCGCGGATGGACGAAAACGCGTTTCTGGCGTTCAAGCAACAGGTGCGGGCCAGTATAGAGAATCGCGGAGCCAGCCCCCGGGCAGTGTTTGGAGACACCGTTTCCGTCACGATGTCCCAGCACCACTACCGCGCCCGCCCGTTTACGCCCGAAGTGCTCGACGAGATGGATTTGGAAACGTCGTTCGCGATATATCGCGAACGTTTTGCGGACGCCAGCGACTTTACCTTCGTGTTTGTTGGAAACTTCGAGCTGGACAGCATGCGTACGCTGGTACAGACGTATCTGGGTGGGCTGCCTTCGATCCACCGGCAGGAGACGTGGCGGGATGTGGGCATCGATCCCCCTCGCGGCGTCATTCGCAAGACCGTCCGTCGTGGTATCGAGCCGCAGAGCCAAACCCGCATCATATTTACCGGTGAGGCACCATACTCCAGGAGAGCGAATCACGTTCTGAGGTCCATGGGCACACTGTTGCAGACATGGTTGCGGGAGACTCTCCGCGAAGCGTTGGGTGGCACGTATGGCGTTAGCGTGAGCGCCACGGCGTCACGCATGCCCGAGGAACGGTACCGCATCAGCATCGCATTCGGATCGGCCCCGGAGCGAGCGGCGGAATTGGCCGACGTCGTGTTTCACCACATCGACAGTCTCAAGACCACCGGACCCTCGCAGGACGACATTCTCAAGGTGCAAGAGAGCCAGCGCCGTTCACGCGAGACAAGTTTGCGCCAGAACGGTTACTGGCTGGGTCAAATCATCGCGCGCGAGCGAGACGGTATCGATCTGCGTGAGATACTTACCTACGAACAGCTCGTCGATGCCCTTGACGCCACCGCAATTCAGGAGGCTGCGCGCCGGTTCTTCGACATGGAAAACTACGTACATGCCGTGTTGCTCCCGGAGGAGGGGCCGGTGAATTGAGCTGTCAGCTACGAGCTATGAGTTACGGGCTGGTAGATTTGACCACTCCCTGTGTTTAACTGCCCTCGGCGGGAGAAAATGCCTCTGATAGACCGCAGCCCAGGAAGGCGCGTAGAGCTGTGAGCCAGCCTATCATACTCGGCGTCGCCGGTGGTTCGGGATCGGGCAAGACGACGATCGTGCGGGAGATCGTCCAAGCCCTTGGACCCGACCGGATTTCCGTTATTCATCACGATTCGTATTACTGCGATCGCAGCTCGGTTCCCGCCGAAGAGCGAGAGTCGCTCAATTACGATCATCCGGATGCTCTCGAAACACGGTTATTGGTGCGGCATCTCGAGGAGTTGCGCGCGGGTCGTGCTGTCGAGGTGCCGGTGTACGACTTCTCGACCCACACGCGCACCGAGCGGGTGGAGCACGTTCAGCCTCGCTCCATCGTGATCGTCGAGGGCATTCTCATTCTCGCCGAGCGTGCGCTGCGCGAATTGATGGACATCCGCGTCTTTGTCCGCACCGATGCCGACCTCCGCGTCATTCGTCGTATCGAGCGGGATGTCGCGCAGCGCGAACGGTCGCTGGAGTCGGTGGTCGAGCAGTACGTGAAGACGGTGCGACCGATGCACCTCGAGTTCGTCGAGCCAAGCGAGCGGTGGGCCCACGTGATCATCCCCGAGGGCGGTCACAACCGCGTGGGAGTGGAGATGCTGATTGCGAGGATAAGGGCGCTGGGTAGCGAGTCGTGAGTGGATAGCTGATAGCTGAAAGCCGCTTCAGACCAAATCGGCCACCGCTTCCACAACTCGATCGACCTCTTCCATCGTATTGTAGATATGCGCCGAAAGGCGCACGCCGGTTCCGCGGGGTGCGGTGGCGATGCTCTTTTCTTCGTACAGGCGTCCGAACAGCTCACGTCCCTCAGTGCCAGGCACCGAAAAGATCATCACACCCGCGCGCAGCTCTGGATTGGTGGGGGTCGTGAACCAGACACCTGGAATTTTCTCTTTCATCTTGTCCATGAGCGCGGTCGCGAGGCTGCGGACTCTCGTTTCCACGAGGTCCGCACCGATGGTTTGGTGAAACTCGGCGGCGGTGCCCATCGCAGCCACGCAGGCGTCGTCTCGCTGGCCCAAGTTCTCGAACTTTCTCGCGCCGTTTGCCAACGCGCCGCTCCAGCCGACCCCGACGTCGTTGGCCCACAGATCGGCGATTTGGTCCTGCCGCACGTACAGAATCCCCGCTTCCTTCGGCCCGACGAACCACTTATGTGAACTCGACGTGAAGAAGTCGCAGCCCATGTCGTGCAGGTCGAGGTGAATCGCGCCGAACGACTGGGCGCCGTCCACGAGCGTGAGGATGCCACGATCCCGCGCCATCCGGCACAGCGCCTTGACCGGAAGCTGCACCCCGGACACGTTCGACACGTGGGTGAACGACAACACCTTGGTGTTTCGCGACAACGCGTCGGCGAAGATGGTCACCAACTCCTCGGTGGAACTCGGCGCCGCCGGTATCGCAACTTTTTTCACCGTGAACCCCATCCGCTGGGCTCGAACCTCCCATGAGACGTTGTTAGTGGGATGATTCTGATCCCAGATGACGACCTCGTCGCCCAGCCCCAACGTCAAGCCGTTCACCACAGTGTTGTTGCTCTCGCTGGTGTTGCGCGTGATCGCGATCTCGGCCGCATCGGCACCCACATGCGCGGCGATCGCCTCACGCGCGCGCTCGCGCAGCGCGCCGAATTTACCACGGTTCTGAAACGAGGCATCCATGTCGACATCGTGCGTCAGCCGGGTCACGGTGTCGATCACGGGGTACGGCGATGGGCAGAGATTGGCCGCGTTCATCATGATCAGGCCGGGCCGCACCGGAAACTCGCGCTTCACCAACGTCCAGTACGCCTCGTCGTCGGTGCCTCGTGCGGCCAGAAGAGATGTCCTCCGATCGGGCCATGCGCTCGGCGGGGCCGTCCCGGACGACAGAACGGGAAGGGTGGCGGAGGCGGCGATGCCGCCGGTTAGCAGTCCGAGAAACTCGCGGCGATCATGAACCGGCATGGGAGGACCTCGTGGTGGCGGAATCCATATAAAGATAGGGTCATGGGGCTGGCGAAGGAAACGGAGGCGGGTCGAGAGGGACGATCGAAGACGATCTAGGACGGTCTAAGACGTTTTTATGAGCGATCGTAGCTAGTGGCTCGTCGGTCGCTGCTCATCGCTCACACTCACTACTCACCACTCACCGCCTCCGGCTCCTGTCAAATTTCCCGTCCTCGTCAAACACCGCGTCACCGAAATCTTCGCGTGAAAGGGTGCGGATGATGGCCACGGCGCGTCTTTCGGGATCCGGTTTGGGCACGCCTGGGGCCTCGAGATAGACCGGATGGATTTCGGCGGCTGTGACCACCCCGTTCGGTGCGAGTGTCACGTTCAAGATGGCGCTCAACCCGAGTGGCCCCCGCAAGTTGAACCCGTGCCACGCGGCAAAATTGCCGAGGGAATAGGCGATGAGCCGCCCTCGATAGATCTCCATCCCTCGAAGCACGTGTGGTCCGTGTCCCAACACCAAATCGGCGCCGGCGTCCACGAGAGAATGTGCGAATGCGTATACGTCGCCACGGTTTTCACCGAACGCCGTCTCGGGGGCTTTCGGAACGTGCGTGGCTCCCGGACCTTCGGCGCCGCCATGAAATGATACGAGGACCAGGTCGTGCGCCCGTGAGGCTTCGCGCACCGCCGCTTGCGCAGCCTCGATGTCCTGCACGCGGTACGGGCCGTCTCCAGTGGAGAAAGCGAGCATCGCCATCGTCACGGATTGTGTTTCCCACGACGCCAGGCCCAACGGGCCGCTGTGAAGGATGCCGGCCTCGTCGAGTGCCACAGCCGTTGCTTGCAATCCGAAGGTTCCAAAGTCGGCGGCGTGATTGTTGTTCACGCTCAACAGATTGAATCCCGTTGCACGAAGCGTCGCGGCGTAGGAGGTCGGTGCTCGGAAGGCATAGCAATTTCCCGATCCGCGGCGACACTTGGTGCTCTCGCCCGAATCGGCCAATACTGTCTCCAGATTTCCGAACGTGACGTCGGCCGTCCGAAGCCGCTCGGTCACGTGCCGGAACATGCTCTCGGCTTGGCCTGGCGGCAGCACAGCGCGCTCCTCGGGCCAGCCACTGCCGAGTTGAATGTCCCCCACCGCGGCGATGGTGATACGGGGTCCCGGGGTTGGTTCTTCTTCGACGGCGAGCCCGGAACCTTGGTGGGGGAGAGCCAACACGGTCACGGCATGAAAGGGCGTGCGGTGTGCCGCAGTGGCTCTTGCAACTTGCAGGTTGCAACACACGCATAGTCCCAGCAGCAGCCCGAAGGTCATGGGCGTGGAGCTTTTAGCTTCCCGGCTCACGACTCACGACTCACGACCCACGACCCACGACTCGTCCCCTGCCAGAACAAGTGGTCCGAGGTCCGCACTTCTATCTCGAGCCGTTTCTGGCGGCTGACTGTCCGCTGATACACGTGCAGGGTTGTGTCGCCGACCGTGCGTCCGTCCTGGTCCATCAGTTCCAGTCCCAGCGCGTCGCGGGCCCGATAGTATCGCTCCAGCTTCTTCGGGTCGGTGACCTTGCCGGGTCTCTCTGGCACGGCTTCCGCGTAGAGCCCAAACACGTCCTGTACCAGCTGGTAGTCCGTGGCCGGATGGAACGAGCCCCTGGCGACACCCTTCGTGGCGTCCGGGTGCTCCAGCTCGGTGTGGCCAATGGTGATTCCCTGTAGTTGGATAGTATATGTCATTGGTTGCCTTGTGCTTCCATGGCGCACACCGCGGAACATAATCGCCGCAACCCGGCTTCGGCAGAAGGCCAAGACCTCGACGGTAAGCCTTGTGACCGCGCGGCTTCCGCATCTTTGTCCCCCCCAATGGTGTACTGGACAAGTGGGAGGTAGTGCTTCAAGGTTAGTCCTGCTCGATGTCCCTGGGGTGTGGTGGGGGCTTGGGGGCTTGGGGGCTAGCGGGCGGCTCAACCGGCGGTTCTCGGTTGGCGTATATTCGAATGGCGCAAATCGTTTCGCAGAAGCCATCGTACAGATTGGGGATTGGGGGAGCCTTTCCCTCGAGCCAGAACCTTTTCTTGGAGCGCGTGCGTGCGGCTCATCGGCTCGGCGCCACAGTTGCTTCTCGTTGCAGGGCTCACGGCCCTTCAAGTAGGCGATTCCGTTTCGGAAGCCGCCGAACCCCTGCCTTCCCCGCCTCTCTCCCGCGCTAATCGGCCCCGCGTCGTCTCCGGAGACGTTCTCGCGCAGGTCCCGCGCGGACGGCAGCCGGGTGTACTGCAAGCGGCACGCGAACCCAGCAACGACGAGATCGGAATCCACGCGTTTCAGTTCACGCGTGCGATTTACACCGGGTACGGGCGCCGTGGCTGGGGTGGTCGGAGTTGGGCGGTCGATTATCCGAAGGCCGACCGGCAGTTTCTGTTTAACCTGGTGCGAATGACCAACATCGACGCGTACCAGCTCGAGAACCCCGTGCGCCTCGACGACCCGGAGCTGCGGAAATTCCCCTTCCTCTATGTGCTCGAGGTCGGCTTCATGGCGTTGACGCCCCCGGAGGTGGAGGGCCTGCGCAATTACCTGCTCGCCGGGGGCTTCCTGTTCGTGGACGATTTTTGGGGAGATCGGGAGTGGTTCAACTTCGAGCGGGAGATCAGGCAGGTGTTGCCGGAGTTCTCGATTCAGGAACTTTCCCTGGACCATCCGGCGTTCTCCGCCTTCTACGAAATCGACTCGATCATCCAGGTTCCGAACGTCGGCAACGGGGTCCGCGGTTGGCAGACGCACGAGAACGGCGGCATCACGCCCCACGTGCGGGCGATTTTCGATGACAATGATCGGCTCATGGTCCTGATCAACTGGAATACCGACTTGGGTGATGCCTGGGAATGGGCCGACAACCCCTACTACCCACTGAAGTACTCCAATTTCGCGTGGCAGCTGGCCATCAATTTCATCATCTACTCGATGAGCCACTGACCGCGATGGAATCGTTGTTCGAATTCCTGTTCAAGTATCGGCTGCTGGTGTTCCAACGCGGCGACTTCGTCTTGGGCGTGCCGTGGACAGTCTTTGTCGCCTCAGTTGTCGGTGTTGCCGTCGCGGTGCCTACGTTCTTGCTGTACAGCCGGGTTGCAGGGAAGAGCCGGCCGCTGGACCGCGTGATACTGTCGGCCCTGCGGACGATGGCCATCGCGGTCATCCTGTTTTCGCTTTTCCGGCCGGTGCTGGTGCTCTCGACCGTCGTTCCACAGCGCAACTTCTTGGGAATCCTGATCGACGATTCACGCAGCATGCGCATTGCCGATGCCGACGGCGCGCCCCGGTCGGATTTGGTGCAGCGGCTTTTCGGCGACGTCGAGGGGAGTCTCAAACCCGCGCTGGCCGATCGGTTCATATTGAGGTTCTTCCGGTTTTCCTCCGAGGCCCAACGGGTGGAAGACCTTAGCTCGCTGAGGTACGCGGGGACCAAGACGAACCTCGGTGGGGCCCTGGACCGCGCACGGCAGGAGCTGGCGTCCGTGCCGCTTGCCGGGCTCGTGTTGGTTACGGATGGAGCGGATAACACCCACGAATCGCTCGAAGAACCCCTGCTCGCCCTGAGAGCCCGTTCGGTGCCGGTCTACACGGTAGGCCTGGGCAAGGTGTCATTCCCTCGAGACATCGAGGTGAGCCGGGTGGAGACGCCGCGCTCGGTACTCAAGGGCGCGTCCCTCGTCGTGGATGTGTCGGTCGCACAGACCGGTTACACGGGGTCCACGGTAACGCTGGTCGTGGAAGACGGTGGGAGAATCGTCAATACCCAGGACATCGAGCTGCCGCGCGAAGGAGAGGTGGCTACGGTTCGGATCCCGTTCACGGTCACGGAGCCGGGCCCGAGAGCGTTCCGGTTCCGAATCGCTCCACAGGAGGGCGAGTTGGTGGCGGAGAACAACGAGCAAGAGGTGCTCATCGTCGTCGAGGATCACATTGAAAAAGTGTTGTATTTCGAAGGAGAGCCGCGGCACGAGACGGCGTTTATCCGACGAGCGATGCAGGAGGACGAGAATATTCGGGTGGTGTCGTTGATTCGCACGGCCGATAACAAGTTCTTGATAATAGGCGCCGAGAACCCGGACGAAGAGTTGACCGGCGGATTCCCTACGACGCGCGAAGAGCTGTTCGGGTACCGCGGACTCATCATCGGGAGTGTCGAGGCGAGCTTCTTCACGCTCGATCAGTTGCGCATGATAGCCGACTTCGTGAGCCAGCGGGGTGGTGGACTGTTGATGTTGGGCGGAAGGCGGTCGTTCTCGGAGGGTGGATATGCGGAGACACCGGTCGGCGACGTGCTTCCCATCATGTTGGAGCCCGTCGATAGCGAGGAGCAGTTTTTCTCGGAGGTCTACGTCGAGATCACACCGGCCGGGCGGACACACCCCATAACCCAGATCGCCGGGACGCTCGAGGAGTCGGAGAACCGCTGGGGAGAGTTGCCTCCGCTGACCGTCGTCAATCGTGTCACCCGGACCAAGCCCGGGGCGACGACGCTCCTGACCGGTGAGGGTCCGGGGATAGCGGAGTCGCAGATTGTTTTAGCCTACCAGCGTTACGGACGGGGCCGGGTATTGGTGCTGCCGGTGCAGGATTCTTGGGTTTGGCAGATGCACGCCGACATCCCCTTGGATGACATGACCCATGAGACGTTCTGGAGGCAATTGCTTCGCTGGACAGTGGCCTCGGTGCCGGATCGCGTTCAGGTGACATCGGTGGTAGACCGCGTGGCCGTAGGCGAGCCGGTTGAATTGCTTGCGGTCGTGGAGGACGACACCTATCTGAAGGTGAACAACACCGAAGTGCGGGTACGGGTGCGTTCGCCGTCTGGCGTGGTGGATTCGCTGACGATGGACTGGACGGTGGATCGCGATGGAGAGTACCGTGCGAGGTTCGTGCCGCGGGAAGAAGGTTTGTACGAGATCCGGGTGGATGTGGAGGAGGGAGGCGAGTTCCTGGCGAGCGACGCGTCGTATGTGCAGGTGAAAGATCCGGCGCGTGAGTATTTCGACGCAGAGATGCAGGCGCCGACGCTCCGCCGCATCGCCGAGGAGACCAACGGACACTTCTACACCTGGGAAACCGTCTCCACGCTTCCAGAGGATATAATCTTTACCGATAGTGGTACCACTGTCGTGGAGCGGCGCGACCTTTGGGACATGCCGGCCATCTTCCTCATGCTGATCTTGCTAGTGTCGGCAGAGTGGGGGTACCGGAGAAAACGGGGGTTGGCGTAGTGAACCTGGGCATCGCGGCGGTCGCGGGCCTTCTGGCATGGCAGGGACCGGTGCCTGGTGGCGATGTTCACATATTGATTGTGAGCGGGATCGGCGGGCAGCCGCAATACAGCGACGCGTTCCACAGTTGGGGCGTGTCCATGGTCGATGCCGCTCGAGATCGGCTCAAAATTCCTCTCGAGAACATCAACTATTTGGCGGAGCGTCCGGACCGGGATCCCGATCGCATCCAAGGTCGTTCGACGAAAGAGAATGTCGAGCGTGTTCTCGCCGAGTTAGAGCAGCGTGTCGGTCCGACTGATCGCGTTTTCATTCTCCTCATCGGTCACGGGAGCGCCAATGGAGAGGAATCCCGCTTCAACCTCCCCGGCCCCGATATCACTGCCGCGCAATTCGCCGAGCACCTCGACAAGTTCCCGACTCAGATGGTGGTACTGGCCAATACGTCCAGCGCCAGCGGTGACTTCGTGTCGGTGCTTTCGGGACCCAATCGCGTGATCCTCACCGCGACGAAGACGGGGTTCGAGCGGAACGAAACCATTTTCGGTCGGTTCTTCGTCGAGGCGTTTGCCCAGGACGGTGCCGATGTCGACAAAGACGAGCGTATTTCGGTGCTCGAGGCATTCAATTATGCGCGGCTGCAGGTGGCACGAACCTACGAGGC
>JADFPO010000016.1:6058-19602 GCA_022562295.1 Gemmatimonadota bacterium | reverse complement strand
GAAACCATTTTCGGTCGGTTCTTCGTCGAGGCGTTTGCCCAGGACGGTGCCGATGTCGACAAAGACGAGCGTATTTCGGTGCTCGAGGCATTCAATTATGCGCGGCTGCAGGTGGCACGAACCTACGAGGCCGACAAGCGCCTGCTGACTGAGCACGCGGTGTTGGATGACAACGGCGATGGGGAGGGATCCACCGAGCCAGATCCTGACACGTCTGACGGCGCACTCGCGCGGGCGCTATTCCTGGACCGGCTCGGCACCGTCGCAGCAGGACCGGCCGGCGGAGACTCGGTGTTGGTCGCCCTTTATAAGGAAAAACGAGAGATCGAAACCCAGATTCAGGCTCTACGCAAGGTCAAGGACCAAATCGGCGAGGAAGACTACGAAGCGCAGCTGGAAGAGTTGTTGGTACGGCTCGCTCTCAAGAACCGGGAAGTACGAACCCGGGAGGAGGGCCGGTGAGCACCCGCTGCTGCATCGCCGCTTGGTGGTTGTTGAGTGGTGCCGGCGCCGTCGTTGCCGCCACGGCGCTCGCCCCCGGTACCGCGCTCGCGCAGTCACGGTCCGAGGCCGACCAACTGGTGCGTGTGGGGGAATACGACGACGCCATCCGCGCGTACCGGCGTATGGCGCGTACCGGTGATGTGGTTGCCGGCCGAGGACTGGTGCGCACGCTCATGGAAGTGGGGCGGTACGACGATGCCGAGAAAGAAGCTCGTGCTCTCAACGAGGCCCAATCGCCGCAGTTGTCCAACGTACTCGGCGACGTGCTGTACCACCGCGGTCGGATTGATGGTGCGGAGCAACTGTATCAGGCCGCAATAAGGGGAGCGTCTGACAGTGTGGTAGCCCGCCTGAATCTGGCAATTCTGCAGTACGAACGGGGAGAGCGCGACCTTGCCTTCGATGGCTTCGACCATTTCATCGATATTTACAATGTGCGTGCGGACCTATCGGCCAAAGAGCTCACGGCAGTCGCGACCGCCGCGCGATACTTGGGGACGAGGAATGCCGAGCTGTCTAAGGATGCGTTGCGAGTGTTCGATGAGGCGGCCGCGGCAGATCCCGATGAACTGGAAACCAAGGTGCGTATTGGAGAGCTGTTTTTGGAGAAGTATCAGAGCGGCGATGCGACGACCACCTTCGAGGAGATCCTGGCTGTCAATCCGTCGCATCCGCCAGCCCTCCTTGGCCTGGCGCGGACCCAGCACTTTGACGGATCCACCGAAGCGATGGCCACCGTCCGCAAGAGCCTCGAGGTCAATCCCAATCTGATTCCCGCGCGCGTCCTTCTCGCGAGACTGCATCTGGAGACAGAGGGATACGATCGGGCCTTGGCTGAAGTGGAGCGTGCCCTGGAAGTTGATTCGTCTTCACCGGAGGCGCTGGCGACCTTGGCTGCGATTCGGTTCCTCCAGGGTGATGATGAGCAGTTTGAGGCGGCCCGCCTTCGGGCGTTGGCGCGCAACCCTGCCTATGCGGACTTCTACAACACGCTCGCCGAGGTTACCGCGCGGAATCGATTGTACAGTGAGGCGTTGGCGTTCGCCAAGCAGGCAGTTGCGCTCGACTCCCAGTCCTGGCGGGGATATGGCCTCGTCGGTATGAATCAATTGCGCACCGGTGCCGTCGAACTCGGGCGTGCCAACCTGGAAGTGTCGTTCGCGGGGGATCCGTTCAACCCCTGGACGAAGAACACGCTCGACCTCCTCGATACTTTCTCGAACTATACCAGCGTTCACAGCAAACACTTCGAGTTGGTGCTGCACCAAGATGAGTCTAGTTTGATGCAGATCTACATGGCTGGGCTCGCCGACGAGGCGTATGAGACCCTTGCCAAACGGTACGATCACCGTCCCGCGACACCAATTCGCCTGGAGGTCTATCCGAGACACGCGGATTTTTCGGTTCGCACCGTTGGGTTGGCGGGTTTGGGTGCCCTTGGGGTTTCGTTCGGAAATGTGCTGGCGATGGACTCCCCCTCAGCCCGCCAGGTCGGGGATTTCCACTGGGGATCGACCCTGTGGCACGAAGTGGCGCACACCTTTCACCTGACGCTCTCCAATTTCCGTGTTCCTCGGTGGTTCACAGAGGGTCTGGCTGTGTTCGAAGAGCGGCGGGCGCATCTGGGTTGGGGAGCCGACCCATCGGTTCCGTTCCTCATGGCGTACATGGACGGTCGGCTCAACAAGGTCAGCGAGCTGAACAACGGATTCGTCCGGCCGGAATATCCCCAGCAGGTGGTGTTTTCCTACTACCTCGCGTCGCTGGTGTGCGAGTTGATCCAGCGTGATTGGGGTGATCAGGCGCTGGTCGACATCCTCCGCGCGTACGGTGAGGGACAGAGTACCCCCCAGGTGTTCCAAACCGTGTTGGATATGGAACCGCGAGAGTTCGACCGCACGTTCGATAGGTACATGCGTGAACGTTTCACCGGGCCGCTCACGGCGCTGCGGTCGCCTCATCTCTCGGATCTCCGCGAGGGAGTGGAGCTGTCGGCTCTAATCCCGCTGGCGGCAGAGCGCGAGCAGGATTTTCCGGTCCAACTCGAGACCGGGCGAGCCATGGTCCGTGCCGAGCGGTTTGAGGAGGCCATCCCGTACCTCGAGAGAGCCGAGTCGCTGTTTCCCGAATACGCGGGAGCGGAAAGTCCGTATTGGTATCTCGGGGTCGCCTACCGAGCGACTGGCGATCTCGAGCAGGCGGCAGCGAAGTTGACGGCGCTGACCGCGATCAACGCCGACCACTACCGGGCACACCTGGAGCTCTCCGAGGTGCTACTGCAACTGGGTGATGAGCAGAGGGCGGCGGAGTCGCTCGACGCGGCGCTGTTTGTATATCCTTTTGATATGGATGTTCATGTAGGTTTGGCGGAACTCTATGTGGGGCTGGGTGATTGGCGGGGAGCCATCCGTGAGCGTCGCGCGGTGGTTGCGTTGGATCCAGTGGACAGGGCAGAGGCAGAATATCAGCTGGCCCTTGTTTACTTCCAGGCGGGCGACCTGAGGCAAGCCCGCCGGGTGGTGCTCCGGGCGCTCGAACGCGCGCCGAACTTCGAGAAGGCGCTTGATCTGTTATTGAACGTTCGCTCCCGCGGAACCGGGGAGGATGGAGGGGATAGGGGGGACTCGGAACAGTGATGAAGACACTGATCCTCTTGGCGCTGCTGACGGCAGCGACGGTACCTGCGCACGCGCAGTTCGGCGGCCGCCGCGGCGGCGGCTATTCGTTCGATCCTAGAGACAACGTCGAGTATGGGGAGCAATTTACGTTTGTGCGGTTGCGTTACGATGCGCGCTTCGGGGGCCGCGGCGGCTCGGGATGGATTCACGATTACCCTCGTGCCGAACGCAACTTCGCCAAAATCCTCGCCGAAGTAACGCTCATCAAACCCTACATGGGTGGTAGCAACGTGTTGAGCCTCGACGATCCGCAGTTGTTCAATTATCCGATCGCGTACATGTCGGAGCCTGGGTATTGGAGCATGAATGAGGCCGAAGTGGAGGGGTTGCGGAATTATCTCTTGAAGGGTGGTTTTCTCATCTTCGATGACTTCGGTGGGTGGGAGTTCGAGAATTTCGAGCGCCAGATGCAGATCGCGTTTCCGGAATTACAGCCCACGAGACTCGATGGCTCGCACCCGATCTTCAACTCGTTCTTCAAGATTGCAAATCCGGAGCAGCATTATTCGTACCGTGGATTTGCGGAATACTACGGGTATTATGAGGACAACGACACCAGCAAACGCCTCATGGTGATCGCGAATTACAATGCGGACATCGGAGAGTATTGGGAATTTTCCGATGAGGGCTTCTTGCCGATAGCGCTGTCGAACGAGGCGTACAAGCTGGGCGTGAATTACGTGATCTATGCCATGACACACTGATCGCTGTGGTATGTAGTGCCTCGGGCTGAAGTACAGCATCGCAAGTATGCAGATTGGCAACAGCCGACCATCGGCAGGCCATGACACCTCCAATAGGAGAGTTTGGTGGATTCCAAGATAACGGAACAGGCCGCGTTAGAATCCTCTGACGACATTGCGGTAGCGGAGCGGCTACGGGCCGGTCGTGACGAGATCTTGTCGGAGTTGCGCAAGCTGATCGTCGGGCAGGAGGACGTGATCGATCTCGTCCTGCTTTCGCTTTTCGTGGGCGGGAACAGCCTCATCGTTGGTGTCCCGGGCCTCGCCAAGACGCTCTTGATTCATACGATCGCTCAGGTGCTGGATCTCAAGTTTTCCCGAATCCAGTTCACACCCGACCTCATGCCGTCGGATATTACCGGTACCGATCTCGTGCAGGAGGACCCAAAAACCGGACGTCGTAAGATGGTTTTCATGCCGGGGCCGATCTTTGCCAATATCGTGCTGGCGGACGAGATCAATCGTACCCCGCCGAAAACCCAGGCCGCTCTCCTCGAGGCGATGCAGGAACATAGGGTGACGGTGCAAGGCGAGACGTACGTGTTGGAGGAACCGTTTTTCGTATTTGCCACGCAGAACCCAATCGAGCTGGAGGGGACCTATTCGCTGCCCGAAGCGCAGCTCGACCGGTTCATGTTCCACATCGTGATGGATCACCTCCCGAAGGATCAGGAGATGGCCGTCGTACGATCCACGACGGGGTTGCAAAATTACGAGTTCAAACATGCCGTGACCGGTCGGGACATCGTGGCGTTCCAGGAACTGGTGCGCAAGGTTCCGGTTTCGGATGTCGTGTTGGAATACGTGTTGAACGTGGTACGCACCACGCGTCCGAGCCCGAATGGGTCACCGGACTTCATCAACAAATGGGTGGCCTACGGTGCCAGCGTGCGTGCCGCGCAATACATGGTGCTTGGCGGCAAGGCCCGGGCGCTGATGCAAGGGCGGTATCACGTGAGTTTTGAAGACATTCGAGCCTTGGCGCATCCCGTATTACGTCATCGAATCCTCCGGAACTTCCATGCGGAGTCTGAACGTATCACGACCGATCAGTTGATCGACCAGCTGCTCGACATCGTGCCCAAGCCGTCGTCGGGAATGTAATAAGACGTGTTGGGGACGAAGCCCTCGAGGGTCGGCCACGCTACCGCAGCGCGGTTCATCGACCCCAAAGCGCTCGCGCGGATCGACAACCTCGGTCTCGTTGCGAAGACCGTGGTGGAGGGGTTCCTCGGCGGGTTACACCGTTCGCCCTATCTGGGGTTGTCGGTCGACTTTGCCGAACATCGCGCCTACATGCCCGGCGACGATATCCGGCGTATCGATTGGCGCCTGTTCGGTCGCACCGATCGCTTCTACGTGAAGGAGTTCGAGGCCGACACGAACGCGAACTTTAGTGTGTTGCTCGATATTTCCCGATCGATGGATTTCGGGTACGAAGGCATCACGAAGTTGGACTACGGCCGGTTCGTGGCTGCGAGCTTGCTTTACCTGTCGAGCAAACAAAGAGACCGTGTCGGACTGATCACGTTCGATTCCGACATCGTCGATTTCGTGCCCCCCGCCGCCAAGCACCTCGACATCGCACTGCACACGTTGGAGAGGGTCCAGTCGACCCGCGCCGGCAACCTCCGCACTACACTGCCGAAGATCGCCGAGGCATTTCGGCGCCGGAGTATCATCGCACTCATCACCGATTGCTACGATGATCCCAAGGCGGTGGTTGGTGCGGTGAATGCTTTGCGGCAAAAGGGCAATGACTTGATCGTTTTTCACATACTCGATCCGGTGGAGATCACTTTTTCGTACGACGAAGCGGTCAGCTTCGAGGATCTCGAAACCGGGGAGCGTTTGTCGGTCGTCCCGGATAAGATGCGGGACAAGTATCGACAGATGATGTCGGAGCACACGAAAACGCTGTCCAAGTTGATGGGGGAAAATCCCATCGACTACGCCCTGTTCGACACCTCCACACCGCTCGATTGGGCCCTGTTCACCTATCTCTCCAGGCGTGAACGCATGAGCCGGCTGCGCCGATGACGCTCCTCGCTCCGTTTTTCCTACTGGGTCTCGGCGCCGTCGTCGTGCCCATTTTGGTCCACCTCGTTCACCGCCAGAAAAAGGAATCGATTCCATTTCCGTCGCTGATGTTTCTCGAGCAGATTCCCTTCAAGGATGCTCGTCGGCAGCAGCTTCGCCACAAATTTCTGTTCGCACTTCGCTGCCTGGCACTGCTGCTCTTGGCGTTGGCGTTCGCTCGGCCGCTGCTCAAGGGTTCAGCCGAGGCGGCGGCGTTGGAAGCTGGCGGGCGCGAGGTGGTCATCCTGCTGGATCGGTCGCACAGTATGCGCTACGGCGATCGCTGGGACCGCGGCGTAGCGCAGGCACGTGCGCGGTTCGACGACTTGGGGCCGAACGACCGGGCATCACTGATCCTGTTCGACGAGCGTGCCGAGGCCGTGTCTCAACCGACCGGCGACGTGGTTGAGCTGAACGCCGCCCTCGCCGCGGCGCGGCCCACGGCAGGCGGAACGCGATTCGGACCCGCGCTCCAGCTTGCCGGGCGCATCTTGGCCGAGTCCGACATGCCGGAACGCGAGGCGGTGCTCATTACCGATTTTCAGCGGGCGGGTTGGGATGGTGTCAGCGACATTCGCCTGCCGGCCGGCACCGTCGTCACACCGGTAAACCTCGGCGCCGACGGCGCGAGCAACATATCCGTCGCCTTCGTGGCGCTGGATCAAGAGGTCAGCGCGGGAAACGAACGCGTGGGTGTCTCGGCGAGGGTCGTGAATGGGGGGCCCGACGCCGTTCGTGGGTTGGCGGTGACGCTGTCACTGAACGGTCAACGGGTACAGCGCCGATCGGTCGATATCGATCCCTACAGCTCGGCCGCCGTGACTTTCTCGCCCGTCCTCATTCCACAGGGGATCTCGCGTGGCACCGTGACAGCGGGCACGGACGACCTCCCGCAGGACAACGAATACCATTTCGTGTTGACGCCCCGCAGCACGCTCTCGGCGCTCATTGTGGAGTCATCCAACCCACGAGAAAACCAAAGCCTTTTCCTGAGCCGCGCGTTGAGCATCGGGGACAACCCCGCGTTTCGCGTCGACGTGCGTCCTCTCAGTGCGCTGAGGCTCTCGGACCTCACCGACAGATCGATCGTGGTGTTCAATGATGCCCCATTCCCGGGGGGTCGGGCGGGTCAGGCGATCCGCGAGTTCGTTATGGCCGGGGGCGGCTTGCTGATCGCGCTCGGCGAGCGGACGGGTCCGGGAACCTGGCCGCAGCAAGCCGCTGATCTCCTGCCCGGTCGAGTCGGCGAGAGAGTGGATCCGGCCCGTGGCCCGATCGCTCTGACGACACTCGAATACGGAAGCCCCATCTTCGAGCTATTCAGCGCCCCGCGCAGTGGGGATTTTTCGGCCGCCAAGTTCTTGCGATATGCCAGGCTGACTGTATCCGATCCCGCAGCAGTGCTCGCGCGCTACAGCGACGGGGCGGTCGCGCTGGCGGAGAAGGCAGTGGGGACCGGCAAGGTGCTGGTGTGGACCTCAACGCTGGATACATACTGGAACGACCTGGCGTTGCAACCCGTGTTTCTTCCGTTCATACACCGGGTGGCGCGGTATTTGTCGGGATACCAAGAAACGCGCTCGGCCTTTGTGGTGGGGGACGTACTGGAACTCACCGAGCAATCTCCGGATCCGGCGGTAAGGGCGTTGGTGGCCGCCGGGGGAGATCTCGTCGTCGAGGCACCCTCGGGCGGACGCCGACTCCTGCGGGAAGAGGATGGGGGGCAAGTGGTGGAGCTGACGGAGCAGGGTTTTTTCGAGATAAGGCAAGCCGATGGAGCCGACGTGCCGCCGGCCCTGGTCGCGGCCAATCTGGACCCGGTGGAGTCCGATCTCGCCACCCTGGATGCAGACCAATTTCTGGGAGCGGTGGCACCGCTGGACATGGCACGGGGTGTCACGGAGGGATCGCAGGCGCTGACTAGCGAGGATATGGAACGTCGCCAGCAATTGTGGTGGTATGTCTTGATGGCGGCATTGGTCATATTGTTAGGAGAGACGGTTTTGTCGAACCGGTTGTCGCGCGCCGTTCGCTGAGACCACAGACCCACGAGGGGAGTTCAGATGTTACGGCTTCATGAAACGCTGGGTCGTCGTCCGCCACCGAGCCAGGAACTGCTCAGGGCGATACGGTCGGTGCGGACTCGCTGGCGGATGAAAGTGGCTGCGCGCGGGCTTGCCACGGTGCTTGCCGCGAGCTTCGTCGTGTTCCTGGCGTCCACCTACGGCATGGACAAGCTGCGTTTCACGCCGGAATCCGTGCTGATTTTCCGCGTGGGCACCTACCTGGCCCTACTCGCGATCGTGATCCGCTACTTGGTGCTTCCCCTCAGCAAGAGCGTCTCCGATGAGCGCGTGGCTCTGTACATCGAGGAGCGCGAGCCCTCGATGCACGCCGAACTGATTAGCGCGGTGGAACTGCGCAGCCGCAGTGCCGACAGTCTGGACCTACTGTCCCCGGCGCTCGCAGAGAAACTCGTGCAATCCGCAGCCGATCGATGCCGCGATATCCAATTCGGGCAGGGCATCGACCGGCAAGGCTTGCGGCGCTCGTCCGGCGCCCTGGCGGGCGTGCTGCTGACAGGGGCCTTCCTGCTCATCGTGAATCCATTGTTCATGCGAAACGGGGCTCCGTTCTTGTTCTTTCCCTGGATGGGCTCTGTGGCAGAGAGCCCCTATGCGATCGACGTGACTCCGGGTGACACGTTGTTGCCGCGCGGTGCCGATCTGCGGGTCAACGCCAAGCTCCTCGGATTCGACGCCGAACAGGTGATGATCGCCGTGAGGCGCGGCGAGACGGGCGAGTGGGAGCGTTGGTCGATGATCTTGGGGGAGGGGGGGGGTGCCGAGCCCGGCATCTACGAGATCTTTCTTTTCGACCTCGAAGAGGCGACCGACTACACCATCGAAGCCTCGGGTGTGCGGTCCCGTGTATTCAACATCGAGGTGGCGGATCTTCCGTTCGTCCAGCAGCTCGACTTGCGGTACCGGTTCCCGGCCTATACCGGATTGAGCCCGGTGATCGAGGAGGACGGCGGAGACATTGCAGCGTTGCGCGGGACGGAGGTGGATCTGACCGTGAGTCCCACGATGACGGTCACCCGTGGCATGATCGTGATCGACGGGAGTGGAGGGGTGGGCGATTCGATTGCCCTGGACCTCCAAGACGACGGGAAACTCACGGGAACCATCACCGTTCAACGCGAGGCGCTGTATCGCGTGATGCTGGATGGGTTCGACGGGCGTTGGGTCGTGGCCTCTCCGGACTACGTAATCGACGCGCTCGACGACCAGCCCCCGATCATCCGGTTCGAGAAGCCGGGCCGGGACATCAAGGTCACGCCGATCGAGGAAGCCTACATAGAGGTGAAGGCTCAGGACGACTACGGCCTGCGGGCGTTGCGCCTGATGTATGCGGTCAACGGGGGGCCGGAAGACACTATCGAGCTCTACAACGGAGCGCGGCGCTCCAAGGACGTGACGGCGAGCCACACGTTTTACCTCGAGGAGATGAGCCTCGAGCCGGGTGACCTCGTGGCGTACTACGCGGAGGTTGCGGACAACAACCGCGTGGGGGGTCGGCAGCGTGCGACGACCGACATCTTCTTCCTGGAGATGAGGCGGTTTGGGCGTGACTACCGGCAGGCCGATCAGGGGGGCGGCGGCGGTGGTGGGGGCGAGGGCCTCGACGGGCAATTCTCCCAGCAGCAGCGACAGATCGTCGCAGCAACCTTCAACATGGTCCGCGACCGCGAGGAGTATGCGGACAAGGATTACGCCGAGAACATGGCAACGCTGGCGCTGTCGCAGGGTCGGTTGCGCGAGCGGGTCGAGGCCGTAGTCCGCCGCATTCAAGACCGTGGTGTCATTCAGACCGACTCTGGTTTCATCAAGATCGCGGACGAGCTGCCGGCGGCGGCAGCGGAAATGTTGACCTCCGAAGAAGCGTTGGGCGCGCGCAGGGCCCGTCAGGCGCTACCCGCAGCGCAGAGGGCGCTGCAACATCTGCAGCGTGCGGAGGCGGCTTTCCGCGATGTGCAGGTGAGTCGGGGGCAGCAGGGTGGCGGTGGGGGCGGTGGGAACGCGAACGTCGAAGATCTCGCGGACTTGTTCGAGCTGGAACTGGACAAGATGCAGAACCAGTACGAGAGCGTGCAGCGCGGGCAGCAGCAACGAGTCGATCAAGAGATCGACGCGACGCTCCAACGGTTGCAAGAGCTGGCCCGTCGGCAACAGCAGGAAAACGAGCGCATGCGTCGCCGTGCGGCCAACTTGCAGAACAGTCAGGTTGGGGGTGGAGGGCAGAGCCAACGGCAACTGGCCGACGAAGCGGAGGAACTAGCCAGGCAGCTCGAGCGGTTGGCGCGCGCGCAGTCCCTGGACCGCCTCGAGGAGACGGCGCGCCAGTTGCAGGAAGCCGCGAACGCCATGCGGCGCGCGAGCTCGCGCCGCGGCGACCTCGCCGAAGCGCAATCAGCGTTGGACAGGCTCCAAGAGGCACGACGCATGCTCGAACGCGGCCGGTCGGAGCGACTCGAACGCGATGTCGAAGACGCGTTACGTCGCACGGAGCGCATGGCGCAGCAGCAACGCCGTATCCAGTCCGAGGTCGAACGCATGGGCGGCCAAACCGGCCAACGTTCGGTCGAGACCATGAACCGAATCATGGAGCGAAAGGACGAGCTGGAGCGTCAAGTCGAAGAACTCGAGTCGGATTTGGATCGTATGGCGAGGGAATGGCGTCGGGAGCAGCGCGAGGCGGCGCGGGGGCTGCAGGATGCCGCCAACTCGATTCGCGACAACCGTCTCGACGACAAGGTCCGATATTCCAAGTTCGTCGTACAACAACGCAGTAACGAATACGCACGCAATTTCGAGGAGCAGATCAGCTCCGATATCGAGGAGCTGCGGGGATTGATCGAACAGGCCGCGGGAAATATCGGCGAGAGCGACCAGCAGCGACTCGGTGCCATCCTCGAGGAAACGCGCGGGCTGGTGCGCGATTTGGAATCGCTCGACGAGCGCATTCAGGATCGGGCGGAGCAGTTGGGCGGGGAGAATCAGGGGCAGGGGCAGGGGCAGGGGCAGGGGCAACAGCAAGGTCAGCAGGCAGGCGGGCAACGAGGAGGCGTGGGCGACCTGGGGCAACCGGCCACGGATCCCCAGGCACGCCGCGCCGACGGTGGACCGCCCCCGCCCCCCACGGGTGGAGGATTCGGTGGTTTCGGTCCCGAAGACGTGCGGCAGTTCCGGCGAGAGTTCCGTGAGCGGCGCGGTGAACTCGAGACCCTTCGCCAACGGATGCGGCAGGAGGGCATCGATGTCGAGGCGCTCAGCCAAGTCCTGGCCCGGCTGCGCGAACTCGACCGTCGACGGACATTCGACGACCCGGCCGAAATCGCACGACTTCAGGCGGCAGCCATCGAGGGCCTCAAGGAGTTCGAGTACGCGTTGCGGCGGGAAGTGCAGGGACCCGAAGCCGATCGGTTGCTGCTGTCGGGATCAGACGAGGTGCCTGACGGATTCCGTGAGATGGTCGAGGAGTACTACCGCGCGCTGTCGAACAATCGGCGTTAGCGGTGGCTTTCGAGGGCAGGGTGTGCGGTAGGGAGCGTGCACCCGGCTCTCATGGACGTCCCGCGAGACACAGTGGACACAGCCTGAGCGCGCAACTTTCGAGGAGTTCTATCATATGAAACGTGGCCCGGTGGCCCTCGGCCTCCTTACGGTTTTCTTCATCATGACGCTCGCAGCCCTGCCCGCCACGATCACGCTGCTAGCGGACTGGTACTGGTTCGTCGCGCTCGGTTTCCAGACCATCTTCCTCAAGACGCTTTGGACTAAGGTGTCGCTTGGTCTCGGGGTGGGTGTCCTTGCGTTCGCGTTCTTCTATTCCAACCTCCTGTTTGCGCAGCGGGGCTTGGTGCCCGATCCCTTGGTCGTCAACATCAACATAAAGGTGCCGAAGGTAGACATTACGCGGCTGCTGAAGCTCCTGGCACTTCCGATATCGGCGTTCCTTGCCGTGCTCTTCGGGATCTCGTCCTCCAGCGCGTGGCTCGTGGCGTTGCGGTTTTGGTACCGTTCGCCCTTCGGGGTGAGCGACCCAGTGTTCGAGCGCGACATCGGCTACTACTTCTTTTCGCTTCCCGCGATCCAGGCGGTGGTGCTCATGGTCATCGCGGTGACCATCATTACACTGTTCATGGTGACGCCCCTGTATCTCGTCAGGGGAGATCTCCTCGTACAGAGACGGCGCTTCACCATCGAACCATCCGCCGGGCGTCATCTCGCAGTGCTCGTCGCCCTGGTTTTTCTCGCTACAGCAGCCAACATCATGTGGGTGAGGACCCCGGCGCTGCTTTTGTCCAACACAGGAGCGGTGCTCGGTGCGTCGTACTCGGACCTGACGGCGCGGTTACCGGTCCTGCGGATTTCGGCAGTGGTCGCGGTCATCGGGGCGGGGCTCGTGTTGTGGGGCGCGCGTAGCAATCGGCTGCCGGTGTTTCTCGCGGTAGCCGTGGGATCGTACATGATCGCGGGGATCCTAGGCGGCGCATATTCGACGGCCATCCAGCGATTAATCGTGGCGCCGAACGAATTGGTGAAGGAGACGCCGTATATCCAGCGGCACATCGACGCGACCCGGGTTGCGTGGGGATTGGATGAAGTCGACTCCCGGACGATCAGCGGCGAAGCGCGCCTCACGCTCAGCGACATTCAGGCCAACAGCGGGACCGTCAAGAATATTCGCTTGTGGGATCGAGCACCCCTGCTGCAGACCTTCGGTCAACTTCAAGAGATTCGCACCTACTACGATTTTGTTTCCGTCGACGACGACCGGTATATCATCGACGGCGAGTTGAGGCAGGTGTTGCTTTCCGCGCGAGAGCTGAACAGCGCGTCTCTTCCGAACCGCAGCTTCATCAACGAGCGCCTCAAGTTCACCCACGGGATAGGTCTCACGTTGAGTCCGGTCAATCAAGTGACCCCGGAAGGTCTGCCAGTGTTGTTCGTGAAGGATATTCCTCCGGTGTCGAGCATTTCCATTTCGGTCACACGGCCGCAGATCTACTACGGCGAACTATCCAACGACTATGTGTTCGTCAACACGCACCAGGCTGAATTCGATTATCTCTCCGGCGATTCTACCGCGACAACGGTATACGAGGGAGAGGGCGGTGTACGGGTCAACTCGGTATTCCGTAAGGCGATTTTCAGTGCCCGGTTCCGATCGCTGAAGATCCTTCTTTCAGAGGACATCACCAATGAGAGTCGAGCGCTGTACCACAGAAACATTCGCGAACGTGTACGCAAGGCGCTGCCTTTCCTGAGCTGGGACGCCGACCCCTACATCGTGGTCACTGCCGACGGAAGAATGAAGTGGATCCTGGACGCCTACACGCGGGGTAGTCGGTATCCATACGCGCAGGCGTTGGCGGACGGCACGAACTACCTACGCAACAGCGTCAAGGTGATCATCGACGCGTATGATGGGACGCTGGAAGCGTATATCGCGGACGAGGAAGATCCTGTCATCG
>JADFPO010000016.1:0-5959 GCA_022562295.1 Gemmatimonadota bacterium | reverse complement strand
TCGGTATCCATACGCGCAGGCGTTGGCGGACGGCACGAACTACCTACGCAACAGCGTCAAGGTGATCATCGACGCGTATGATGGGACGCTGGAAGCGTATATCGCGGACGAGGAAGATCCTGTCATCGCGACCTATGCGAAGATGTTTCCTGGGATCTTCCGCCCGCTGGATGAGATGAGCGCCGATCTGCGGTCTCACCTTCGTTATCCGGAAGATCTGTTCCGAGCCCAGACGGCTCTGTACACGACCTACCACATGACGAATCCTGACATCTTCTATCCGGGGGAAGACCAGTGGCAAATCCCCGTGATATCGCGGGGAGAGGGGAGTCGGGATGCCTACGTGCGGCACATGGTGATGCGACTCCCGGGCGAGGCGAAGGAAGAGTTCATTCTTATGACGCCCTTCACCCCACGCCAGAAAGACAATCTTGCTGCGTGGATGATCGTCCGGAACGATGGAGATAACTACGGGCAGCTGGTCGTTTACAGATTTCCGCGTCAGAGTTTGGTCTTCGGTCCCACGCAGATCGTCAACCGCATCAACCAGAACACGGAGATCTCGCGCCAGATTTCCCTTTGGGATCAGCGCGGCTCCGAGGTCATTCGCGGCAATCTCCTGGTGATACCAATCGAGGAATCGGTACTCTTCGTCCAGGCGCTCTATCTGCGGGCGGAAGGTGGCCGGATCCCGGAGATGAAACGCGTCATCGTGGCGTTTCAGAATCAGGTGGTGATGGAGGAGACCTTGGAGGGCGCCTTGTCGCGCCTGTTCGGTGGCGCAGTAGATCGACCGACCGATGTGGATCTGCTCGTCCAGCTACCGATAGCGAGCGCTGGGGCGAGCCAAACGGCGGACCCGGCCTTCACTGCCCTCGTTCAGCGGGCCCAGAGCCACTACCAACGTGCGTTAGAAGCGCAGCGCGTGGGGGATTGGGCGACATACGGCGAGGAGATCGATCAAGTTGGGGCGTTGCTGCGGCGTCTGCGCGAGATGACCGGTCGAACGGGCGGGTCGTAGGTGGTGAGTTTCCGGGTTCAGGGCACCGATCGCGGACACCAGCCACTGACCCCTCGCCGCCTTGCCGTTATCGGCACTGAACGTTGGTCGGGATTGTTCTCTCGCAGTTGATCGACTCGCTCATTCCAAAGGCCATGACCGCACAAGCCGCTCGCTGGGCAGCCCGCTGGGCCTCCTCTTCGTCCACGCCTGATCCGGTACGGCAGGTTCGCGTTCCGTGGTACTCAACGCACAAGTCGCACTGGGTCTGGACGACGGAGAAGCTCCCGTATACGAGCGCACCGAGCAGGAGCCCGATGGCGGCGATGAGGGCCAGAAGACGCCCTTTGGTCATGGTGTATGACTCCGCAGTGAGGGTTGAGCCGATTCGAGAATTGAGCCAATCTACATGCTGCACCGGCGCTCCGCACGGTCGTGTGGGTTGGGTCGCGACGGAACGTTATGGCCCGAACTGCTGTTTCAGTGTAGGCTGACGAGCAACCGGACATGCCGTCCCGGCCGCGTCCCGCCGCCGTAGCACGCAAATCGTTACTATTCAATTCCCGGCAAGAATATCGGAGCCGAGCATGCTTGTAATTGTTGTCCTCGCAGCATCCCTGTCGTTGACCCAACCCGGGACGGCTCAGCAACCCAGCCCATTCGACCTTCCAATCCAAGAGCACGTGTATCCCAATGGTTTGCGTCTTCTCGTCCTCGAGCGGCGCGACGATCTGCGGGTGGCGGCGAAGATCTTCACCGATATGGGAGGCCTCAACGAGGTGCCGGGGGAGTTGGGCGCGGCTCACTACCTCGAACACCTCATGTTCAAAGGGACACGCACGTTGGGAACCACCGACTGGGACGCGGAGGCCCCGTTGGTGGAGCGCATCAATACGACCGAGGCGAAGCTCATTGCCGAGCTGAACCGCGCGCGCAACGATATCCAGGAGCGCGGCGTGTTTCACGACTATTCACACGCACGCAGCACGCCGCGCGCGGACAGCCTGCGTGCCGAAATTGCCGCTCTCGACAGTGCGGTTTCACAGTTCCGCGACCACGGGGCGATGATGCGTTGGTATCAGGCGTTTGGCGGAACGCGTCTGACGGCGTCCACCGAACAGGAGTACATGAAGTTCGATATCAACCTGCCGAGGTCGCGTGTCGCCCTGTTCCTGCGCGTGGAGGCGGATCGGATGCGCAACTCGGTCTTTCGCGAGTTTGATCAGGAACGAATGATCCTGGTGGAGCAACGGTACGGCGATCTCAACCGTCTCACGACTCCCTATTACGAACAAATGAACGCCGTGGTGGGCGTTGTGCATCCCGTGTTTTGGCCCGAAGGGTTTGCGACCGATTTCAGCCAGTATACGAGAAAGTTCCAGCGCGAACTGTACGACCGATACTTCGTACCGAATAACACGACGATCGTGCTGGTGGGTGGCGTGCGCTTTGAAGCGATGGTGCCGCTCGTAGACGAATATTTTGGCTGGATGCCGCGTGCGCCAGAGCCCCCGCGGGTCCAGGTCGTTGAGCCGGAGCCCGCGGCCGAACGGCGACTCATCTTTCGGAGCAGCGACCTTGCCCCACGCGTGGAAGCCCGCTTTCTCATGCCGGGTGTGGGGCATCCCGACCGGCCGCTGTTCGATGTCATCCTCGCAGTCGCCGAGTCGATGCTGAAAGACGCGTTGGCCGCAGCCGGCATCGAGGGTCGAGTGAATGCGAACACCCGGGTCGTTCACACCACGCGGTTCGGCGTTCCAGCCAGCTTGAATCTCGAACTCATCCTGCGTGACGAAGCGGACGTGGAGGCGGCCGAGACGGTCCTGCTCGCGACCATCAACCACTTGGCGACCTCGCCGGTGACCGAGGAGCTGCTGGGCATCGTCAAGGGGCAGCTCAAGGCGGACTGGTACCGCACCGCGCTCAACGCTGACCGCCTCGCGTTCGAAATCGGGCACTTCGAGACGATGGATTCATGGCGCGCGCTCCAACCCTATCTCGAGGCCCGCGACGCGGCGAGCGCCAGGGATCTGATGCGCTTGGCTCGCCGATATCTGGTCGCCGAGAACAGGACCATTGGCGTGGTTCTGGGTCCCGAACAGGGGTCGGTCGATGCCACCTCGGCGGCGGGGGCGGGGGCGGGGGCGGGGGCGGGCCGATGAAGCTGGTTGCTGTCGCGCCAAGGCTCGGGCTCGCGCTCGTATTCGTGTTAATCGCCCCGTTCCCAGGTCGTGCCCAAGTCTTCCATCATCCTCGCGACATGGGATTCGGAGACTCCAGGTTCGGCATCGGGAATACGGCGATGTTTCGGTTCCAGCTTGAGAACGGGCTGCCGGGATTTGTCGTGCCGGACCTCACGGTACCGCTCATTCAGCTGACCGCTTTCGTGCGAGCAGGGAGGGGAGACGACGACCACCAAGGAGTCGCCGAAATGCTCGTTGCGGCGATGCGCCGCGGACCGTGTTGGATGGGGGCCAGCGGGTTTCGCCAAGCCATGAACCGAATGGCGGCGACGCTCGAGATCCACATGACCGCGGACCTGACCGAAATCTCATTCAACGTTCCCGCCGAACACGCCGAGCAGGGCATGCGGGTGTTCTCTGGCATCATCCGTGAGCCGTGTCTGGATCGCGAGGGTCTGGAGGCGTTTCGACGACCGGGTGGGGAGGGGGGGGGCACGCCCGCGTTTCCCCCCCCCGGCACGGGCAACGAACCGGGGCCTCTCTTACGAGACGGTTCCCTGCAGCTCGCAGTCGATCTGTTCCATGCCAAGCTGTTCGAGGGCCACCGGTACGATGACGTCATTACCGAGCAAGACCTGACCGACTTGGCGCTGGATGATGTAGAAGATTTCCACCGCGAATTTTTCACCCCGACAAACATGGTGCTCGCGGTGTCGGGGGCATTCGAGCGGAGAAGGATTCTCCAGCAAGTCGACCAGCGGTTTGCCGATTGGGAGGAGCGCCGCCCGCCGCGGCTTCGCAACGCCTCGCGCATCGAGACCCCGCCGAGACAGACTCTGCGGTATCGCGCCGGCAAGCTCCAGACCTGGATCGTGATCGGGCACGAGCTTCCACGCGTCAATCCGCGGGACATTCCGGTGCTTCAGGTGATGAACTACATCCTCGGCGGAGGCCACTTCGATACGAGGCTGTTTCGCGAGGTACGCGACAAGCGCGGGCTGGCCAATGACGCGAGCGGTTTTCTCGAATTCAACGTACGCGGTCCGGGTAGCTACACGTTTCGCACATACGGCCGCCATGAGGTGGCGCAGCAACTCATCGACATCATCTATGCGGAGATCGATCGCATGCAGAATGAATTGGTCTCCGAAGAGGAGCTCTTCGTGGCCAAGGGCGCATTGATCGATGGAGATTTTGCGATGCGCTTCGAGAACGGTGTCACGACCGCACGCACCCTCGCCGAGGAGTTCGTGCGATATGGCACCTTAGATCATCTCATCCGCTATCCGGACCGGGTCGACGACGTTTCGGCGGAGGACGTTCGGAGAGCCGCGCAGCGTTACCTCGATCCCGAGCGGATGGTGGAAGTGATCATGGGTCGCTAGGACGGAGGTCGCCCCGGTAGGGCCGCCGCCATCCGCCGGACTTCACCTCTCCCAGTGGACCTCAACGAGGTGTGTTCGGCGACGCAGCTCTGCAGCTCCCCCCCGCCCCCTTCGCCCGGGCCGCCCTGGCCCTGAAACATCGCTAACCCCGTTGCGTATTGGATGTTACGTCATCCAGGAGGGGAATCCATGAAATCGTTCGTTCCGTTTGCTATGGTGGTCGCAGCGCTTGCTGTTGCCGCACCCCCCAGTGCGGCGCAGGTGAACGACCCGGGCCGCTTGTACGGTCGTGTGGTGACGATGGATGGAGAGGAGTTCGAAGGATTCATCCGGTGGGGTGGAAAGGACGGGCGAGAGTTCGTGATGCGCGACTCAAATGACGTGAACGACGAGAACAAGGGGATCTTCATCGAACCAGACGACGGTGAGATGGTGATGCTGGAGTGGGACGAGTTCGAGCGAGTCGAGTTCCAACACTAATTCGCGTTCTCTGTCCGTACCACAGGGGTGGCGCCATGCGCCGCCTCTTTTTTTGCGAGTTTCATCCAGGGATTTTGGGGTAAACAATCGCGGCCCTTCCACTCCCCCGTGATAGCCACGGAATCCACGGAACCCACGGAAGACCCGGCCACCACACACCCCTTTTTCTTTGTTTTCACCCATCCCCACCCGTACCTCTGCAAACCATCAAAGGGAAAAACGGCCGGCTCACATTCTGGTTGGGGGGATACCGCAGGCGAGGAACTTCTCGACCACCTCGGTTTACCGCCCTATTGCCTTTGTTGCGCCCGCGGTCCGCTATTCAACTTGAAACGATTGCCCTACTGGTTGAAAGCCCGCCGTTTCTTCACGCACCAGTTTGGCTCTAATCTCTTCAAAGCGCCTGATCGTCTCGGGTGAATACAGTCGTTCACCGCAATGGAGACAGACTTGAGCAAACACCTTTATCGCGGCAGTATGATTCCCCCCTCGCAGAAGCTTCTCAACCTCTTTCTCTACGAGTTCACCACCACACACGGGACACTTGTCAAATCCCATCACTGCTTTCGTCTCCTTTGCCGCCAGTTGATCCACCGGTCAGGATCAGGGCGGTAGACTGCGATCAGGACAGCCCACTGACTCTGTCTATTATAAGCCCAAACACTGTGAATTGGTTCGCCCGTGGATGCGTCGCCGTAAATGAGACAGCTTGGATATGGCTTGTCAGCCGGGTAATCCTCGATAATTTCTCCGTGGAGAACTGAGACGAGAATCTCATCGAGTGTCAGCTGGTCTGCATGCCAGCCTCATCCGCATGATCCGTGATTTCGATATGACTCGCTTGGATCGCTTCAAGGATGTCGGTTATCTCCATTCAATGTTCCATGCCTCCCACTGTCCCTGAGCCGCGT
>JADFPO010000086.1 GCA_022562295.1 Gemmatimonadota bacterium | reverse complement strand
AAAGCCACGCCGGAAGCGCACGAAAAAGGCATGGCCTATCTCCACGAGGCAGTGGAAAGGGATCCAGCGGAGCCCTTGGCGTATGCAGGGCTGGCAATCGGTTACATCACTCTCGCTCATGGCCCTGCGCCTCCGGTGGACGCATTGCCGCGAGCCCGAGCGGCGGCTGAGCGGGCGTTGCGGCTGGATTCAACGCTGGCCGAGACCCTCGCCGCTCTAGCTTTTCTCAAGGGCTATTACGATTGGGAGTGGGCGGCTGCGGAACAGGACTTCCAGCGTGCGCTGGAACTGAACCCCAGTCTAGCCATGGCTCACTACTGGTATTCGTGGCAGCTGGCCCTGTTCGGACAGATGGATGAAGCCATAGCGGAACACAAACGGGCCCGGGAGGCGGATCCGCTCAATCCTCTGCACACGGCCTGGCTGGGATGGCTGTATTACTGGGAAGGGCGATACGAGGAGGCGGAGGACGAAGCCCGGAGGTCGCTGGAACTGAATCCCAATTTTCCAGTCGGCCATTTCGTCCTGGGAGAGGTGTACGCGGCAAGGGGCATGTATGAAGAGGCCATCGCGGCGGCCCGGAAGGCGGTCGAAGTCGCCCCGGCCTGGAGATGGGTTCTTGGACGCATCTACGCGCTGGCGGGCCGCCGGGATGAGGCCCGGCAGATAGTGGCCGAGTTGGAAGAACAGGAAGTCACCCCGTGGAACGCTTTCAGTCTAGCCGTGGTGTACACGGCCCTCGGGGAAAAGGATGAGGCGTTCCGATGGCTGGCCTACGAGCGGCCGCATGCCTGGGTCCCTTGGGTCAGGGTGGATCATATGTGGAAGCCCCTGTGGGACGACCCGCGCTTCCGGGATCTGCTGCGGCGGATGAACCTGCCGCCGCGGTGATTCCGCGGCCGCCTGTGGCCTGCATTCGCTACCTTGCGGCTTGTAGTTCGTGCGGTTTACGACGGCTCAAGCCGCCGCTCGGCTGGTCTGTCGCTAAAGCGACGTTCCGTTCGAACGCTAGCGCCCATTTTCCCCCGCATTACTCGAATCACTCTCCGCTACCGGCGCCGTCCAAAAACCCGGACTGCCGAGCGACCCCTCGGCCATCTCCCCGCCGAACAACGCCGCATTGAACAGCACGCGGAACGTGCCGAACGGTTGGCCTCGCCATTGCGGTCGGAAACCGATCAGGATCACGTGCCCTTCACCGTGTTTCACATCCAATGCGGCGGCATAACCCTGTAAGTGTTCCTCGCCGAGCAGATACCCGGAAAGCAGCGGTGACCCGTCCTCTTGATACTTGGCTAACGCAGCTCCCTCGAATCCCTCGAGGGTCGTGAACACGGGGCTGCGGTCGGCGAAGACCTTGGCGCGCTCGGGCATGCCGGACATGACGGGGTGGGCCGGGTCGGTGGTGACCTCGAGTAGGGAGCCGCTCACGAAGAAATCCTTGCGCGGCAATTCTCCCACCACGTTTTTCACGGGCAAGTGCAATTCCTCAATTGCGAATGCACTGCTCTGGTTGAGACACACCAGTGTCCCGCCGTTCCGCACGAACCGATCGATCGATCGCACCCCAATCGCGCCGACTCCGCCCGCGTAACGCGGTGGAACGGATCCCTTGGCGAAACCGTTGAGTATCGTGTTACGGCTGTCCGCCGCCATGAGAATGACGTCGAATCGCTCGCCGAGCGAGCCCGCCCTGATCTCGGCGTTGGTGATGTTCGAAAACTGGAATCCGTATTGCTCGAACAGCCACCGGGTCCATCCTTCATCCATGCTGGCGCGCCAGGGCCGATAGAGACCGATGCGCGGCCTCACGGCCGGCCCGCCGGTGCTGTTGGTGCGTTGCGCCCGCACGGCGAGTTCGCTCACCCATTGTGCTTGATCGGATGGCGATACGCCGGCAATGATGTACCGCCCACTCGAGCCGGGGGCGGAGGCTGCCGAGTCACCGGGTGTGCCCGGCTCGAAGCGCACCGTCCCGCCGGCGGCTAACGCGCGGTTCAGCAGGCGGTAAGAATTGTTCTGGGCTGGATCTACCGCCAACCGGCTTCCGGATCCGGTGATCCGGCCCGCGGGAGGCACAATCCCGGCAGCGTTGGCGTCGGTGTCGAACCCCACGCCCGGGGGGCTGTCGAAGGTGGCTGCATCGGGCTCGAGCTCGCCGGCACTCCAATCGGCCGGCGTAGCATTCAGCAATGTCATGGCCGAGCGCACGTCGTCGGTCAGTGGCGACGCGGCGACATGGACGCGCACGTCCATCTGATAGGGCAAGGTCCACCCGGCCGCATCGTAGGGCTGTTCGGGCGGGCCGTCCGGGAACTCCCGCAAATCTGGATACGCCTGCACATCCAACACCTGTCGCGCGTATTCGGCGTACGCCTGGTTCATCGGGACGACCCAGGTCCCGCGCGGATACGTGATACGATCGAACGTCACGTCGGCAGTCAGCTGGTGCACCCGCACCCCGTTGAACGCCAAACGTCGCAGTAATTCCACCGGAGCGACCGGATCGCGCTGGTCCTGTGGAATGAAATACGCGAAGGGCGGTTCCCGTTCGTACTTGGCGATAGTGTTGCGGCCGGCCTGATACCGATTGTAGAGGAGTTCCTCGTCATACTTTGCCGCATAGTCGAGTACGGACATCGAGGCGGTGAGCATGTATTCCACTGCATCCCTCAATCGCCACCATCCGCCCTGCCACGGGCTCGGGTAGAGCGACTCGACGCGGAGATCGCGACGACTCTGCGGGAAGTCGCTCATGGTGTAGAAATGCGGTGTCGCGTACCGATACAGCGCGGTCTCCGTCCAATACGCGGCGATGTTCTGAAACACCGGCAGGTAATCGATATAGCCCGGATACCACGCATCGAATCCCGTTCCCATGTGCGTCGCGCCGGGTTGACCGTTCGCCTCGAGTCCTTGCGCCATCGCCATGCCGATCATGTTGATCGTCCGCGATATGATCGGCGGTGCCTGCGACGCGATCGGTTCGGCGAACGGCGGCAACCATATGCGAGTGGGGAACGGCGACGACTGATGGTGCACGTGGATGATCTGTGGCTCCCAATGTCTCCAAGTCCGGGTGATCACCCGCGACTCGACCATGTTGAGCATGTAGGCGTCGCGGTTGTTGTCGTGACCGATGTATTTCTGATACAGCTCCTTCAGCGGGGCGGCCTCGTACGGTGTGCCGACGTTGGAGCGGTACCAATTCACCACGATGTTCTGGCCGTCCGGATTGAGCGATGGCCACAGCAGCACGACGACGTTGTCGAGGATCGCCTGGATCTTCGGGTCGTCGGTTGCCGATACGAGGTCGTACGCGAGTTGGATCGTGTGCTGAGCGCCCGCCACCTCTGATGCATGGAGGCCGCCATCGATGTGAACGAAAGGCTTCCCTTCGCGCGCCAGACGGAGGGCCTCGTCGTCGGTGAGTCCCTGTGGGTGGGCTAGGCGCTGAGCGATGGCGCGGTACCGCTCGACGTTGGCGAGGTTCTCCGGGGTCGAGATAAGCGCGAAGTACCACGCCTTTCCTTCAGACGTGCGGCCGACCTCGACCAGCTGCATCCGGTCGCTCGCCGCGTCGAGTTGACGGAAAAAGGCGAGCGATTCGTCGTAGGTCGCCAACTTGAAATCGGCGCCCACCTGGAATCCGAGTACTGACTCCGGCGTCGGCACCGCGGTTTGCGCCCACCCGAAAACCGGGACCGAGAGAAACACAACGCCCATGCGCACGCCGCGCATCGACTGAGATTTCGTCGCGTACAAGGCACCCTCCTGGAGATGTCAAGAAGCTCGTGTCTCGCCGGTGTTATCACAAGGCGTCCGTCGCACGGCGGCGCGGTGATCTTAGCCACAGAGAGCACAGAGATCACAGAGTTTCAGGTGTTGGGTGCCAGGCGTTGGGTGGTCGACTTGGCTGCACTGATGTCCGGTCAGCGGCCCCTGACACCTGACACCTGATACCTGATACCTACGACCCAACACCTACAACCTGCTTCTCACTCTGTGTTCTCTGTGGCTGAAATGGATACCGGTCGGGGCGGCTTGCCAAGCGAAGCACTAGCGAGCAGTGTATGGGCCTCTGCTACTGCAAAGCTCAAGGCACATATGACCGAAACGCCCTCGGATAACGCGGCTCAATCGAGTTCGGAGTTGGACAACCTGGAGCTACCGGGAATGAATCTCCGGAGCCTGGCGCGCCACTTCGGACCCGGCATGGTGTTGATGATGACGGGGATCGGGACCAGCCACCTGATTACCGCACCTGCTGCTGGTGGACGGTTCGCCTACGCGCTGCTGTGGTGCATCCCCGTGGCGTACGTCTTCAAGTATTACGGCTTCGAGATGGCATTTCGCTTTACCAATGCCACCGGCAAGAGCATGATCGAGGCATACGGCACGGCATGGAAAAAGTGGCCGCTGTGGTATGTGCTGATTACAACGGTGATCCAGTCTGCCGTTGGACAGGCCGGTCGCCTGATCGCGGCATCGGCCGTGCTGTACTACCTGGTCAACGCAACGTTCGGCTGGGATATCCCGTTGGGCTGGTTTGGATTGGTTCTGGGCGTTGCTTGCGTCGCGATCATTCTGCGCGGGAGCTATCAAACCATCGAGCACGTCGCAAAGATTGCGGCGGGCATGCTCTTCGTATCCGTCGTAGTGGCTTATTTCGTGCAGCCGGCTCCGCTCTCGGAGATGAGCCACTTCTTTCGGATCGAAACGCCGGCCGGATCGTGGCTCATCATCGCCGCTTTCCTGGGCCTGCTGCCCACTGGGATCGATGTGTCGCTCCAGGCGTCCGAGTGGGGCAAGGCGAAGAAGGTTGGTCTTGGTCGGATAAGGGGCTATCTGGAGCAGGCCGGCCTCGCGAAAACGTTCGATCCGTTCGCACCGAAAAAGTCAGACCTGTCTATCGACACTTCGCGGCTGCCGCCCCACGCGCTCGAGTACTGCAAACGGTGGTTCACGATTGGAATGTGGGACTTTCGTTTCGGTCACGTCGTGTCGTTTGTCATCGCCGTGATCTTCTTGCTGCTCGCAGCGGTGTGGTTGTATCCCAGTGCCATTGAGGGGCGGGGGGTGATGGGGGAAATAGCCGGCATCTTCACGAGAAGTGTCGGACCCTGGATGATGGTCGTGTTCATCATCGGGGCGTTTGCCGCCACGTTTTCGACGGCGTTCAATTATTTTGACGGCTGGCCGCGGATCGTGGGTGCGTGTTGCCGCAACCTGTTCCGTCCAACCGCCGCCCTCTCGGGCACGGCGAAGGAAGACCTCACGCCGGCGCATCGTAGCGCCTGGTACTCCGAGTACAACATCTACCGGATGACGATGTTGTACTCGTTGATTGCCTCGGTGGCGATCATCGCGCTGGGGCAGAGTCCCGTCCGGCTCGTGTTTATTGCGTCTGCCTTGGCTTACTTCATTGCGCCGGTCGTGTTCTTTCTCAACTTCTATTATTGCCTGACGATCATCCCTCGGGACGACAAGGCGTTCTATCCGTCCACCCCCGTACGATGGTTCGCGTGGATCAGCCTCGCCGTCTTCACCGGGTTGAGTCTGATACTCATCATGGCGCGCGTCTTCAAGATGCCGCTCTTCGGAGCGTAGCGGCGGAGTCGGCCCGTTCCGCTCCACCCAGATTGCCATTTCCGGAGAAAGTTCTCGACCGTTTGGGAATGGGCACGGAAGAACCCCAAAAATTGTGGGGCGTTGGGGGATCCGTACCGATCCGCCTAATCCGCGTCATCCGCGGTGAACTCCAGGCTCTCTCCCCTTCGTTGACGCGGCCTCCTCGTCAAGGCTGCCGGCCGGGAGGAGTAACGCGGATGACGCTGAAACGGCGGATTGCGCAGATCGTATTAGGTGGTGGTTCACTACCGGGGCCGCTTCAGCACGCATGAGCCATCCTATGATGACCGTGCGCGGGTTGCCGGGCACGTATTGATTCCAACCCTCGCAAACGCGAGCTTCCTACCGGTCGGATGACATTCCGAAGGAACCTTCCGCGTGAAGCAACCGGGCCAAGGCTCCAACCAGTCGAATAACCCGAAACGGTAGTCGGAGAAGAGAAAAAGGCCATGGGAAAAGCTCTGGAGGGTGTTCGTATTCTGGATATGACCCATGTGCAGGCGGGACCGACCTGCACGCAGATCCTGGCGTGGTTCGGCGCCGATGTCATCAAGATCGAACGACCAGGCTCCGGCGACCCGACGCGCAGCCAATTGCGCGATATCCCGGATGTGGACAGCCTCTATTTCACCATGCTGAACGGCAACAAGCGCAGTGTCACGTTGAATCCCAAGACCGAAGCGGGCAACAAGATTTTCGCCAGGTTTATCGAGGCATGCGACGTGATGGTGGAGAACTTCGCGCCCGGTGCAATCGATCGCATGGGCTTCCCCTGGGAGAAGATCCAGGAGATCAACCCGCGTATGATCTACGCCTCGGTCAAGGGATTCGGCCCGGGCCCTTTCGCGGATTGCAAGGTGTATGAGAACGTTGCCCAGTGCACCGGCGGGGCGGCTTCGACTAGCGGGGAGATCGACGGGTTCCCGACGGTTACGGGCGCTCAGATCGGCGATTCCGGCTGCGGCATTCATCTTGTGGCGGGCATCCTGGCCGCTCTGTTCCACCGTGAGAAGAGCGGTAGGGGGCAGCGCGTGGAATGCGCCATGCAAGATGCCGTGCTCAACCTCTGTCGCGTGAAGCTCCGTGACCAACAGCGGCTCGCCCATGGCCCGCTCAAGGAATATCCGCAATATCCCAACGGTGAGTTCGGCGATGCTGTGCCGCGGGCCGGCAACGCCTCCGGTGGCGGCCAACCGGGCTGGATCGTCAAGTGCAAGGGGTGGGAGACCGATCCGGACTCCTACATCTACGTCATCACCCAGGCGGCGTCGTTCCCCGCGCTGGCCAAGGTCATCGGCCACGAGGATTGGCTCGAAAATCCGGAATGGAACACGCCCGAGGCGCGTATCCATAGGTTGGAGCAGCTGTTCGCGGAAATCGAGAAGTGGACCATGACCAAGGGGAAGATGGAAGTCATGGAAATCCTCAATCCGTTGAACGTGCCATGCGGCCCTATCCTGTCTATGAAGGAGTTGGCCAACGAGGAATCCCTGCGAAATACGGGAACCGTTGTCGAGGTCGACCACCCGGAACGCGGCAAGTATCTGACGATCGGCAACCCAATCAAGCTGTCGGATTCGCCGTCCGACGTCGAACGCTCGCCACTCCTGGGCGAACACACCGAAGAGGTCCTCAAGACCGTCCTCGGTCTCGACGACGGTGAGATAGAGACCGCGCGCCAGCAGGGTGCCATCTAGGGCAGGAGTGCCTCGTGACGCCTAGGTACGACGTACTCATTCTGGGGGCCTCCTACGGCTCGTTGTTCGGCACCAAGTTGTTGTTGGCCGGGCACTCGGTGACGTTGGTCTGCACCAAGCCCACGGCGGAACTGATCAACCGTGACGGAACCGTCGTGCGCTTCCCGATCCGGGGTCGGGAGACACCGGTCGAGATTTCCTCACAGGGGCTCGAGGCGGGAGGGGGAGGGGGGGGCAAGCTTTCCGCCACCGCGCCACACGACGTCGACCCCGGGGAGTTCGATCTGGTCGTGCTTGGCATGCAGGAAGCCCAGTACGGCTCGGAAGGTGTTCGGGAGCTGATGGGACGTGTCGCGACGGCACGCGTGCCGTGCCTGGCGATCATGAACATGCCGCCGTTGCCATACCTCGAGCGTATTCCGGGGCTTTCCATTGGGGAGCTGAGGCAGTGCTACGCCGATCCCGGCGTTTGGGAGGGCTTCGAGCCAGGGCTCGTCACGCTCGCGAGTCCCGACCCCCAAGCGTTTCGCCCGCCGGACGAAGCGAAGAACGTTCTCCAAGTAGGGTTGCCCACAAATTTCAAAGCCGCGCGATTCGAATCCGAAGAGCACACGACGATGCTCGAGAACCTCCAGGCCGATATCGAGGCCATCAGATACGATCCGGGCGATGGCGCCATCGAGATTCCGGTAAAGCTCAAGGTGCACGATTCCATCTTCGTGCCGCTGGCCAAGTGGCCGATGTTGCTCGCCGGCAACTACCGGTGCATCGGGCGCGACGACATGATCCCCATCAAAGACGCCGTGCACGCGAACGTCGACGCATCCCGGGAGATCTACCAGTGGGTTCGGAACCTGTGCGTTCGCCTAGGAGCCACGGATGCCGACCTGGTTCCTTTCGAGAAGTACGCAAAGGCCGCCGAGGGGTTAGGCAAACCGTCCTCGGCTGCACGGGCGCTCTTCGGCGGCGCGGAGCACATCGAACGAGTCGACTGTCTGGTTCGACAAATCGCTCGGCAACAGGGGCTCCAGTCCGAGACGTTAGACGAGATCGTTACACTGGTGGATGAACGTCTTGGGAAAAACCGCGCGGCAAACTGAACTGGCAGCATCCGCAAGGGGCGGGAGGGATGCTAAATTGGTTCGAGGAGTTGGATCGCGAAGGTGGGAGAAATGGGTTTTCGTGAAAAGAATTCTTGGGTGGAGCCTTTATGAAAAGACGTGACCGGTGGCCCGTACAGGTCAGAGAAATGTCCCGAGTCGTGGAAGACGACTTGGTCACCGCGGACGGGTGCGGAATTGGTTGGAGGAATCGAAACTGAAGATGCTGCTGCAGCAGAGTCTGACTTAACGGTAACAGTGCCGGTCCGTGGGCGTCGGTGGCAGGCGGTGTTCTCCGGTGTGCGCCAAGCCCGGCTGCTCGCACAACCATCCGTAACGAGTCCTGAACGCGGGTGCGATACACTCGAGCCAACGCTCCAGCGTTCCACCGCGCTTGAGAAATCTTCGCATGAGCGCGGCCTGGAGCCGGTTATAGGCGGCGAGCCGGTTAGGTGCCTTGGATAAGTAGGATCGGCCGAGCAGACTCATCGGGCCACCAGCACTAGCATCGAGAGCGTGAGTGCCAGCAACGCCCATCCCTGGGTCCGTTGTTCGTCGTTCGTCTGTCATAAACCGCGTCCCCGCCAAAACCGCGTAGACCTACTCCACTATTATCGGCAAAGGACGTGCCGATCATGATAATGTTGCTAAGTGGCTGTATGACAACTAGTTATGGTTAATGATCAGCAGGCTGTCTGGTACAGACTGGCGACTTTTGGAATAAACGATCTCAAAAGCGGACGCCGGTTCGGCAAGGTACGGGGCCCGTTTGCCGTCCCGCGGGTCGCTCCGTATTCTTGTCGTGTCGGACACTGGCTTCGGGGCGGCGCAGTGGCCGGCCGGCGACTCTGGGCCGTTTCACGAGAAGGGTATGCAAGCCATGAAGCACGAAACACGAAGGTCGTTCATCGGGAAACTCGCGGCGGGCTCGATGGTAGCCGCGGGGACGCCTACGATCCTGTCGCCATCGGAGGAGCGGCTCGCCCGCCGAATGCGGTCGACCAAGAAACGGCAAGCCAACGATCACATTCAGATCGCCATCATCGGCGCCGGGGGGATGGGCCGGATCGACACGCGGACCGCTACCAGCATCGAGGGGGTGAAGCTCGTTGCCGCGTGCGACCTCTACGACGGGCGCCTCGAGGATGTGAATGAGGAGTGGTTCGAGGACCGAGAGGAAGAAGACGAAGAGCCACGGGCTGACGTGTTCACCACTCGGGATTATCGCGAGGTGCTCGCACGTGACGACGTGGACGCGGTGATCATCGCGACGCCGGACCACTGGCACCGCCGGATCTCCATTGACGCGATGGAGGCGGGAAAGGCGGTGTATTGCGAGAAACCGATGGTGCGCAGCATCGCCGAAGGTCCGGACGTGATGCGGGTACAGCGGGAAACGGGCCAGACGTTCCAGGTGGGTAGTCAGGGCATGGCGTCGCTGGGGAACGAGAAGGCCAAGGAACTGCTTGAAGACGGAGCCATCGGAGTGCTGAACTACGCCGAAGGGTTTTGGGCGCGGAACTCACCGGGCGGGGCGTGGCAATACGAGATCCCGGACGACGCGTCCGAGGAGACGTTGGACTGGGACGCGTTTCTCGGCAGTGCGCCCAAGGTCCCGTTCGATCCGATGCGATTCTTTCGGTGGCGCAACTACAGCGACTACGGGACCGGAGTGGCCGGTGACCTGTTCGTCCACCTGTTTTCCAGCTTGCATTTCATCACGAGTTCCCTTGGGCCCGAAAGAATCCAGGCGACGGGCGGTTTGCGATTCTGGAAAGACGGGCGCGACGTTCCCGACGTGATACTCGGCATGTTCGATTATCCGGAGACCGAGCACCATCCCCCGTTCAATCTTTCCCTCAGGGTGAACTTCGTCGACGGGACGTCGGGGAGCACCGTCCTGCGCCTCGTGGGTGACGAGGGTGCGATGGACATCACGTGGACCGAGGTGACGCTCAGGCGAAACAAGACCTATCTGCCGACCGACGCGCTGCGCGACGCACAGGAAGACGAGCGCGCGGCGCAGTACGGCGAACGCAAGCAGATGTTACCGCCAGCCGAAGCCGTCTTTAAGGCGGAAGACGGATATCGGGGTGCCCACGTGGACCACTTCATCAATCTGTTCGAGGGGATGCGGACGGGCGAAGGAATCATGGAAGATGCGGCGTTCGGATATCGTGCCGCCGCCCCGGCGCTGGCGTGCAATGACAGCCAGCGCGAAGAGCGAATCATTCGTTGGGATCCGTTGAATATGAGGATCGTGGGTTAGGCGGCGAGTTGAAAAATGGCCACGGAGAGACAGGTTTCAGGTGTCGGGTTTCGGGTGTCAGGTCTCGGTTGTTGATGTTGAGAGGCAAGAACCTGATACCTGACACCTACCACCTGACACCTTTATTGCTGGCCCTTGCTGCGCTGGCCAACGCATGCGGCGGGCAGGACGCGTCGGAGGCGGAGGACCCGCTCAACACGCTGACGGCGGCCGAGGAGGCTGCGGGGTGGCGGTTGTTGTTCGACGGTGAGACGACCGACGGATGGAGAGGCTACAACAAAGATTCGTTTCCAACCGCGGGCTGGGAGGTTCGGGATGGAAACCTCTTCACCATCCCGGCGGTTGGGGAAGAACCGGAAGATCGCGGCGACATCATCACTGTTGAAACATTTGAGAACTTCGAGCTGAGCCTCGAGTTCAAAGTGTTTCCAGGCGCCAACAGCGGGATCCTCTATCGGGTGGTGGAGCGGGAAGGGGAGCCGATGTGGTACAACGCACCGGAGTATCAAGTGCTGGACGACAGCGCGCACCTCCGGATGGGAACGATGGACATGCACAAGCACCTTACCGGAGACAACTACGATCTGCATGCATCTCTCGTGGATGCATCGAACCCGGTGGGTGAATGGAATCATGCCGGGATTATCGTGGACAGCGGTCGGGTGGAGCATTGGCTGAACGGACACAAGACCGTGGAATACGAGTTCGCAAGCCCGGAGTGGGAGGCATTGTACGAAGCGAGCAAGTTCGCCGAATATCCGAACTACGGACGCACGGCCATGGGCCATATCGGATTGCAGGACTACGGAGACTTGGTCGCATACCGCAACATCAAGATCAAACGCCGGTGAAGCGTCTTCTTCTCGGCGGGACTTTGTGCGCCATCGTGACGGGCGCCGCCGAGGGCCAAGCCGGCCAGTCGATCTTCAATGGCAGCAACCTCGATGGGTGGAGGGTGCACGGCACCGAGCTGTGGTATGTCGAAGACGGCGACCTGGTTTGCGAGAGCGGCCCCGACGAGCAGTACGGATACCTCGCAACCGAGAAGATCTACAAGGATTTCGAGCTCACGCTCGAGTTCAAGCAAGAGGCCGACGGCAACAGTGGCGTGTTCTTCCGATCTTCACTGGATGGCACCCGCATCAGCGGCTGGCAGGCCGAAGTCGCGCCGCCCGGGCTGTGGACCGGCGGAATATACGAGTCCTACGGCCGTGGTTGGCTCATCAAACCCGACGAAGCGACGGACGGCGTCGTGAAGATGGGTGAATGGAACCATATGAAGCTCCGAGTGGTGGGAGATCGCGTGACGACGTGGTTGAACGGCGTGGAAATGATCGATCTGGTGGATGCAAAGATTGGTGAGGCCGAAGGAGTGATTGCGCTGCAGATCCACGATGGGGGAGGGATAAGGGTGCGCTGGCGAAATCTGTACGTGAGCGAGATCGAGTGATGGCGGCTTCCGATTTCTTGGGTCTCATCGACTAGCAATCCCATGTCCATTCGCGCCGCAGTGATGACCGAGCCGGACGCTCCTATCGAGATGTGGGACCTCGACGATCCCATCCTGGAGCCCGGCAGCGTACTGCTGGAGACCGTCGCCAGTGAAGTGTGTGGCACCGACGTGCACATACATCGCGGGAGGCTCGCCGGCGTTCCCTATCCGATCGTGCCCGGTCACGTCAGCGTGGGCCGCGTCATCGAGACGGCCGGTGTCGATCGTGACGCGCTGGGCGCCCCGCTCGCACTCGGTGATGCGGTCACGTTTTACGACGTGCACGAGGTGTGCAATGCGTGCTGGCACTGTCTCGTGGCGCGGCAACCCAACCGCTGCCCCCACCGGAAGGTCTACGGCATCACCTACTCGGCGCACGACGGTCCGCTTGGCGGGTGGGCCGAGCGCATCTATCTCAAACCCGGCGTCAAGGTCTTCAAGATTCCGGAGCCGCTCACCACCGACGATGTCATCGGAGGTGGGTGCGGATTGTTCACGGGTTTCGGAGCCATCGAGCGGTCGGACATGGCGATGGGAGACATCGTGTTGGTGCAGGGATCGGGTCCGGTTGGTCTTTCGGCGACGGCTTTCGCCGCGCTGCGCGGTGCCGGAACCGTGATCGTTATCGGAGCGCCTGCCGCACGGCTCGAACTGGCTAAAGTCTTCGGAGCGGATGTGGTGCTTTCCGTGAGCGACGACTCTCTCGAGCGGCGAGAGCACGAGGTGTTCGGCTTGACCGAGGGGCGTGGCGTCGATGTCATCATCGAAGCGAGCGGCAATCCCGCCGCCATACCAGAGGGTTTCAAGCTGCTGCGAGATGGTGGCACGTATGTGATAGCGGGCCACTACACCGATGCGGGCCCGGTGGAAATCAATCCACATGTCGACATCAATCGCAAGCACGCCGACGTGCGGGGCCACTGGGGGACCGATTTCCGTCACCTGGCGCGGGCACTCAAGATGTGCGCCAAGTATCCCGAGCGGTTGCCGTTTGCCAAAGTGATCGGTGGGCGCTATAAAATAGACGATGCCAATCAGGCATTGGAAGACGTCGCCGCACTTCGGGTGACCAAGGCGATCATTACACCATGATTGTCAGGTCAAGTCAGCCGCTCCGGTTGTTGGCGTTACCGCATTGAAAGGAGCCGGATATGATCATTCTCGCCTACGCGCTACAGGTGGCCACGGCTGTCATTCCGGCCGACAGCGCACTGCAACAGATTCACAATTACGTCCGCATCTCGGAGCGCCTTGCGACGTCCGGACAGATGACGTACGAGCAGATAGAGGACATTGCGAACGCCGGATTCGAGGTAGTCGTCAATTTGGCGCCGGCACGTGAGGAGCGGAACGGACGCGAGGGCTTTCTCATGGCGGAGCAGGGGATCACCTACGTCAACATCCCCGTCGAGTGGGAAGAACCGAAACTGCGAGACCTCGACATGTTCTTCGCGGTGATGAACGCGAACCGAGACCGCAAGGTGTACGTGCACTGCTTCGCGAACATGAGAGCGTCTGCGTTCACGTACCTATACCGCACCCTCGATCGAGGTGAAGACGAGTCGGAGGCACGCGAGGATATGGAAGTCATCTGGGACCCGGCGTCGCAACCGCAGTGGGGCGAGTTTATCGAGGCGGCCAGGCGGCGCGGGGCACGGAGATCCCAACGCAAATAGCAGGGCTAGGTTCAGAATGACCTGCCAAGATAAGGTCGTACTGTTTTCGAAGCGACGCATTTGCGCCCGAGCTGGGTGTGGTGGCGGGGCCCTGTCCCCTGACACCTATCCCCCTATCCCTACATCGCGGTTGCCAGCAGACCCCCTCCGGTGCGATCTCTATAGATTAGCGAATACTGATTTCGATCTTCTCGAGGTGCCCCATGCGAAAAATCCTGTCGGTCGCCGCCATTGCCGCCCTTTGTGTGTCGATTCCGGGGGAGAACGCCACTCTCTTGGCCCAGACCTCGGACGCCAATGTACTCTTCGATGCCGCCCTTTTTTCCGGCCTGAAATACCGCAATATCGGCCCCTCCCGCGGCGGCCGGGTCACCACTGTCACCGGCGTGGCCAGCCAACCGGGCACGTTCTACATGGGCAGCGTCGGCGGCGGTGTGTGGAAGACCACAGATTACGGCCATAACTGGGTGAATATCTCCGGCCAATACTTCGAGACCGGATCCATGGGCGCCATCGACGTCGCCGATTCCGATCCCAACATCATCTATGCCGGCACTGGCTCGGACGGCATGCGAGCCCAGGTGGTCACCGGCCGGGGGATGTACAAATCGACGGATGCCGGAAAAACCTGGAGCTTCATCGGCCTCCGCAACGCGGGGCAGATCGGAGCCGTCGAGATACATCCCACCAACCCGGACGTGGTGTTCGTCGCGGCGATCGGTAACGCCTTCGCCCCGAACCCGGAACGCGGCGTCTATCGCTCGACAGACGGAGGCGCGAACTGGGAAAAGGTATTGTTCGTATCGGACAGCACCGGTGCGGTCGATGTGGAGTTCGCCCCCGACAATCCCAACGAGATCTATGCCACCACGTGGCGCGCGGAGCGGAAGCCGTGGACCATCATCAGCGGCAGCATGGAAGGCGGAGCCTACAAGTCCAGCGACGGCGGCGACACGTGGACGCACCTCACCAACGGACTTCCGCAGGGGTTGAGAGGCAAGGCCGACCTCGCCGTATCGCGGGCGGATCCCGACCGGGTGTATGTGCTCTTCGAAGCGGTCGAACCGGAAGACGGTCTCTATCGTTCCGACGACCGGGGCCAAACCTGGCGGCTGGTGACGAGCGACAACGCGCTCAACAACCGACCGTTCTATTACACCAACGTAGACGCCGACCCGACGA